>JARROL010000061.1:0-11151 GCA_037383965.1 Desulfobacterales bacterium
AAAATCCGTAAACATCCGTGGCGGCTTTGACGACCGTGACGTTGATGACATCGGCTTCTCCCGCCACGAGTGGGCCGGCGATCAAAATCATCACAGCTGTCAGCAGCGGGGTGAGTCTCAAGCGGTTGGCCTCTTACCTTGAATATTTGCTCGAAAAGTACCCGAGAATTGGTATGGAGTGTGACATTCCTACACGTAATTTGTCAAACCATAAGAATTTCTTCACGAATAGCAAGGGCAGTGTTTCCGAACCGGCGGTTCCCGTTGACCTTTCATGCGGTAGCGGTATGGGGTCCGGTCTGAGACTCCCTAATCGACTCAGACGGTCAGCCGCAATTCTAAACCGCTCTTTCGAACTAAACCGGCTAAACCGGCTCAACTGACCAAACCGACCCAACCCGACTCAACTGACATAACTTCATGTATCGGGCCGCCCGAGATCGCGTAAAATCGGTTGATTTTTTAAACTCCCTATACTATCAAATCCCTCGAATCCGGCAATCGGAAAGCACCGCCCCGCGAGCTTTTACGCCATCAGGATTCGTTTATTTGTTTGTGAGCCCCAAGGGAGCTGGACATGACCCAGTGTGTTGTGCTCAATGCGGACTACTCTTTTTTGAATGTGGTGGATTGGAAGCGGGCCCTGTGCTTGCTGGTGAAGGAAAAGGTCAAAGTGCTGCGGTATTCGGAAAGAACGGTCAAGACCTGTGAGGGCCTGACCATCAAGATTCCGCTGGTGATCAAGCTCATTAAATTTATCAGAACCGTTTACCGGGCGCGGGTGCCGTTCAGCAAGAAAAACGTTATGATCAGAGACGGTTTCAAGTGTGCTTATTGTCGAACCCGCTGCGGGCGGCTGACCGTCGATCACATCGTACCGAAATCGAGGGGCGGTCGAACGGAGTTCGAAAATTGCGTGGCCGCCTGCAAGGCCTGCAATCATAAAAAAGGCAACCAGACCCCAAGTGAGGTCAAAATGTATCCACAGGTAAAGGCCTATCAGCCGACCATATCCGAGTTCCTGCGGCGCAGAGTCCAACTGCTGGGGATTGATGAGTTGATAAAAGATATGGTAGAATGGACCATGTCGTCGGATAACCTTCCGGAGCACCTTTAAATTTGCTCACAAATTTTAGAATCGATACCGGCTCGAAGAAGAAATTTAATCATTACCAGGGGAAGCCATGAAAATTATCGTTTTAGGCACCGGATACGTCGGCCTCGTGCATGCCGCCGTTTGCTCCGAGTACGGTCACGAAGTGTATGCATTCGACAACAATCAGGAAAAACTGGAAGCCTTTTCTTCCGGTGAGCCCCAGGCTATCGAACGCTATGTCAATGAACCCGGGCTGGTCAACATCATCCGCGAAACCCTGGGCCGGTACCTGTATTTTTCGTCCGATTTGGAAGCGATTATCGAGGGGACGGATGCCGTGTTCATGTGTCTGCCGACCCCGCCCAACCTGGACGGCTCCACCAACCTGACATTTTACGATGCCGCGGCCGAACACCTGGCCGAACTGCTCGCCGGTCGCAAGGACAAGCGTCGTGTGGTCATCGTCAACAAGAGCACGGTGCCGATCGGAACGGCGCGTCATCTCGAGCGCATCATGTCCTCGCACAAGGTCAAAAATTTCGGCGTTTCCTCCAATCCGGAGTTTCTGGCGGAAGGCACCGCCGTGATGCAGGCGCGCCGGCCGGACCGGGTCGTGGTCGGCTGTGATGATCCGCAGGATTTCACCATCTTGCGCCGGGTTTATTCCCAATTCGTCAATCACGTCCGCATCAAATACATCGAAACATCGCCCGAAACCGCGGAGGCCATCAAATATGTGGCCAACACGATGCTGTTGACCTACATCTCTTTTTGGAACGGCGTCGGGGCGAAGATCGGCGAAAAGTTTCCCAATGTCGTCATCGACGACCTGCGTTTAGGGGTGACCTCCGATGAACGCATCAGTACCTGGGGGTCATTTGTCAGCAACGGGGCCGGCGGCAGCTGTTTCGGGAAAGACATCGCTTCACTGATCAACCAGCTGCGCAAGGTGAACGTCAGCACCAAGATGTTGGAGGCTTCATACGAGGTCAACGAATACCAGAAGGTCTATCTTGTGGACCGGGCCATCACCGAAGCCGGTTTCAAGTTCAACAACAAGACCATTACGGTTCTCGGCCTGGCTTTCAAAAAGCACACCAATGACATGCGTGATGCCTCTTCGATCAAGGTGATCGAGTCTCTGCTGGGCAAGGGCGCCGCGAAAATCAAGGCCTACGACCCCTTGGCCAACGCGTCCGCCCGGGCTGTCTTCGATCCCGCCAAAAACATCCTCTTCGACAAGATCGACTACTACGAGAGTGCCAAAGAGGCTATCGAAGGCTCGCACGCTCTGTTTATTTCATCGGACTGCGAGGAGTTCCGCGGGTTGTCGCGAACCATCGAGCAGCTTGTCCAACCACCCTACCTGGTCATGGACGGCCGTCGGATGATCCCGGATTTCAGTGATTTAATCAGCAGAAACTACACTTACCTGGCGGTTGGTGCGATGGCGATGGGACCCACGCCGTGTGACGCAGAGGTGCTGATACCGTTGAAACAATCCGCCTGATTACCCTTCCGAACCGACTGCTTTTACGCATCGCACCGGCTCGTGCCGCCGCAGTCCCCAGCGTGCCCCGTTAGTTCCCTACTGCCGGTTGCGGAATCATAACCCGCACCGGTGTGCGGGACATCTGCGTGCGGCCTTTCGATACGAGGCCGGGACGAAATCGTTTAGAAATTCTCGGCAAAAACAGAAATCCAATTGATGACCTCGGATGATCGGATTTAACCAGAAGACAAGGCGGGCGCCTCAGACAGTCAGCCGCTGTTCTCATTCGCTCATGCGCGCTCAACGGGCTAAACCGACTAAACTGGCTCAACTGACCTAACCGACCCAACGGACTCGACTGACCCAACTGATTCAGCACGAAAATAAGGTTGTATTCCCTTGACATACCGGGGCATGTTGATTAAGAATTCCAAGTTTGTGGATATCACCAAATTTCGGAGGCCAAATGGACTATAAAAAGACGCTCAATCTGCCGATCACGAAATTTCCCATGAAGGCGAACCTGTCCGAACGCGAACCGGCGCAACTGAATGCCTGGGAAGACGTGCGGCTGCACGATAAAATCAGAGCAGCTGGCGACGGGCGGGAGCGTTTCATTCTGCACGACGGCCCGCCCTATGCCAACGGTCACATTCACATCGGCACGGCACTCAACAAAATTCTCAAAGACATCATCGTCCGGTCTCGTCAGATGAGCGGATACGACGCGGTATACGTACCCGGCTGGGATTGTCACGGTCTGCCGATCGAACACAATGTCGACAAGGAGCTCGGCCGGAAAAAAATGGACATGACCCTGGCCGACGTGCGCCGGCTGTGCCGGGCATATGCCGAGCGATTTATCGACATTCAACGGAACGAGTTCAAACGACTGGGCGTCATGGGCGAATGGGACGACCCCTATCTGACGATGAACTATGCCTACGAGGCCACCATTGCCCGCGAGTGCTGGAAATTTGCTCAAAACCAAAGCCTTTTCAGGAGTAAGAAGCCGATTTACTGGTGCAACGACTGTCGTACCGCCCTGGCCGAGGCGGAAATCGAATACGCCGACGAGTCCTCACCCTCCATTTACGTCAAGTTTCGCTTGAAAGACGACCTGGGTGCCGATTTTCCGAGCCTTGTCGGTAAAACCGTCTTTGTCGTCATCTGGACCACGACCCCCTGGACCATACCGGCCAACCTGGCCGTGGCCCTGCACCCGGATTTCGCATATGCGGCAGTGGACGTGGGCGGCGACGAGGTTCTGATCGTTGCCAGCGACCTGGTATCTGCCTGCATGCACACCTTCGGAATCAGCGACTATCGTATTTTGACCGAAATCGAAGCCAAGCGTCTGGAACGAAAGCGCAGCACCCACCCGCTCTACGACCGCGATGCCCTGATCATCCTGGGCAGCCATGTCACGCTCGATGCCGGCACCGGCTGCGTGCACACCGCTCCCGGACACGGCCGCGAGGACTACGAGGTCGGTCTGCAATACGGACTGGATGCGTACTCGCCGGTAGACGACAACGGACGCTTCTCCGATGAGGTGGGATTCTTCGAGGGGCAGTTCGTGTTCGACGCCAACCGTGACATCACGGCCAAGTTAAAGGAAGTCGGGGCCTTGATCGCCTCCGAGACGATCGCGCACTCCTACCCCCACTGCTGGCGCTGCAAACAACCGGTCATTTTTCGTGCCACGCCCCAGTGGTTCATCTCCATGGACAAGACCGGCCTGCGTCGGAAGGCCCTGGCAGCCATCGACCGGGTGAAGTGGATTCCCGGTTGGGGCCGTGAGCGCATCTACGGCATGATCGAAAACCGCCCCGACTGGTGCGTCTCCCGTCAGCGGGCCTGGGGGGTGCCGATTGCGGTTTTCTACTGTGAAGACTGCGGCGTGATGCTCAAGGACGAGGAGGTCATGCAGCGGGTTCACGACCTTTTCGCCGCCCATGGGGCCGACATCTGGTTCGAAAAGCCGGATGCCTTCTTTCTGCCGGCAGATGCCGTCTGCGCCGCGTGCGGCAGCAAGGCCATGAAAAAGGAAAACGACATCCTGGACGTCTGGTTCGATTCCGGTGTCAGCCATGCGGCCGTTCTGGAACAGCGTGCCAATCTGAAGTGGCCGGCGAACCTGTATCTTGAAGGCAGCGACCAGCATCGGGGGTGGTTTCACAGCTCCCTGCTGACCGCCGTGGGAACGCGCGATCACGCGCCCTACGATGCTGTACTCACGCACGGATTCGTCGTGGACGCCGACGGGCGCAAGATGTCAAAGTCGCTGGGCAATGTCGTCGCGCCCAAGGAGGTCATCGACCGGTTCGGGGCCGAAATCCTGCGCCTCTGGGTGACGGCCTCCGACTACCGCGAAGACATCCGCATTTCCGAAAACATTCTCAAGCAACTCAGCGACGCCTATCGTCGCATCCGCAACACGGCCCGCTTCATGCTCGGCAATCTCGCGGATTTCGATCTGCAGACCGATGCGGCGCCTTATGAAACGATGCCGCAAATCGATCGATTCGCACTGCACCGGCTGCAGGAGTTGACGGAAATCGTGCTCAGGGCCTATGAAAATTTTGATTTCCACGTCATTTACCATCGTCTTCACAACTTCTGCACCATCGATATGTCGGCCTTTTATCTGGATGTTTTAAAAGATCGGCTCTACACTTCGCCGCCGGATTCCAGCGCAAGAAGGAGCGCCCAGACCGCGATGTACCACATCCTGGAAACGATGACCCGCCTGATGGCGCCGATTCTGGCCTTTACCGCCGAAGAGATCTGGGCTCACCTGCCGAGGCATCCGCAAAAGGAGGAGAGTGTCCATCTGGCCGCCATGCCCGGCGTGCGGGAAGAATGGAAGGACAAAACCCTCCAGGCGAATTGGGAGAAACTCTTGGCGGTGCGCGGCGAGGTGACCAAGGCGCTCGAAGCGGCGCGGGCCCGCAAGCAGGTCGGCCACCCGCTGGACGCGGCCCTCACCCTGTCGGTTCCCGGTGGCCTCTACGCCGTTCTGGCGCCTCACAATGACGAGCTGCGCTCTATTTTCATCGTTTCCAGGGTCGGGCTTGAACGCGACGTGCCACTTGAAAATGCATTCGCCAGTGAAGACATCGAGGGATTGCAGATTCTGGTCGAACGGGCACCGGGCGAAAAATGCGAGCGCTGCTGGGTTCATGAACCATCGGTCGGAACCGATGACGCCCATCCGACGATTTGCAGCCGCTGCCGAAATGCCTTGGAGCGCATCGACGCGGGATGAAAAGCAAAACGATAAAACTGCTTCTGATCGCCGGTGTGATTGTACTGCTCGATCAGTTCACCAAGTTGCTGGTCCTGCGATACCTGCCGTTGTATCACTCCGTTGCCGTCATTCCCGGTTTTTTCGACCTCACGCACGTTCAAAATCCCGGGGGTGCGTTCGGTTTCCTTTCCGGTTCGGATCCGCGTCTGCGCCGGGTGGTTTTTCTGTTCTTCTCCTTTCTGGCCGTGGGCTTGATCTTGTGGTTTTACTTCAAAACACCGGCGACGCATCCCTACCTGGCCGGTGCTTTTGGCATGATCTTCGGCGGGGCCGTCGGCAACCTGATCGATCGAGTCCGATTCGGAACGGTGACCGATTTCCTCGATTTCTATGTCGGGAACCTTCACTGGCCGGCCTTTAACATTGCAGACAGTGCCATCACGATCGGCATCGGGATTTTTCTGCTTCATCTGCTGCTCAAGAAGATGCCCGAATGAACCACCCCACGGGTTGCCGCGGGGTGGTTCATTGTGATGCAGGTCTTATAAGGCCTGCATTTGTCAATCCTTATGGGTTGGGGTAGTGTCGGGGAGAAATGAGTTTCGGCGCCAACATGCTGTCGGTCGGTATACTCGGCCTTTTTGTGAGCGCAGCTCTCGGCACGGGGGTTGTCGTCGTGCGTCATGAGGTCAGGGCTTCCGGGGGAGATGAAGACCGGATCCTCGATCTTTGCTTCTGGCTGTTGATCGGAGCGATTGTCGGCGCAAGGCTTTTTGACGTAGCGCATCGGTCCGCCGGAACGGCGGCCGATCCTTTGGAGATATTCCGCTTCTGGAACGGCAGCTCGTTTTACTACGGCGGCGCAGCGGCCGCAGTGGCTGCCGGTGTGATTTTCATCAAACGCAACCTTCTGCCGCTTTGGAATACCACGGATCTCTTCGCACCGGCGCTGGCCATTGGACACTTTTTGGTTTACTTCGGCTTATTTTTTTCCGGCCAGAGTCCCGACCAATCTTTCGGCTTCAGTCCGAACCTTGTCATCGGCCGGCCGGGTGACGGCCTGCTCGGCTCGCTGCCGCGGCCAAGCCCTGTCGCCTTGTATCTGGCTTGCGGGAGTTTCCTTATCTTCGCCATTTTGCTGATCGTGAAAAAACGCCGAAGATTTGACGGGCAGGTGTTTTGGATGTTTATACTTCTCAACGGCGGTCTTCAACTGGGACCGGCGTTTACCGATTTTTCAGGCGGCCGGCTGCTTTACGGCGGCACGCTTTCGACGGAAACGGTCATAAACGCTCTTATCATCGCGACCAGCCTGGCCATGCTGATCATCCTCAACCGCAGGGCGCGGCAGGCGACCCACGCTGACGGTATCGGTGAAGACCGGAGCGCAGTGCCAAAATCGAACTTAAACTGACCAGGTTTCCGCCCAGGAGGGCTTCGAGGGTTTTGGTTCAGGGTTTAGCGGTGAGAACCGAACGCGGCTGATTTTCGGAAATGGTGGAGTTGAACTACAAAACTTTAGATGCTTATCTGAAAGGTCTTAAAAAAGATCGCAATCGGAATGATGTGCCGCGCGCCAGTCGGCCGGCCCAGGTGTACCTGATTTACGGAGAAGAGGTCCTGTGCAAGGCTGCTTTCAAAAAACTATTGGACGCCCTGGCGCCTGCAGACCGTAACAGGTTCAACTACGAGCCGGTTGATGATGCAACCGGCGGTGTATACGAAGCGATCGAGAAGCTGAATACGTTCTCACTGCTTTCGGGCCCTAAAGTCGTGGGTCTGCTGCAACCGCGGCTATTCGATTCCGGTCCGGACGCGGGCCGGTTGCTGCGCAGTGCCAGGCAGGCCCATGCCGACGGAAACATGAGCCGCGCTGCCGCCGATCTGCTGCGTTTCATGGCCCTTTCGAACCTGTCATTCGAAGATCTCTCCGGCGCGAACCGCCGACAGGGACTTCGGGCGGCGGCAGAACTATTGGATGATGACGGCTGGCTGGACGACATCCTGGCCTTTTGCCGTGATAGCGGCCATGATGTTCCACTGCCGAAGGACAGCGAAAGCGCCCTGTGCCGGGCCCTCGATAAGGGGTTTCCGGCCGGAAATCATCTGCTGATCACCACCGACACGATTGACAAGCGGAAAAAACTGTTCAAGATGATCCGCGAACTCGGCGCGGTCGTCGACTGCTCTGTCCCGACAGGAGACCGGAAGTCGGACAAGAAAATCCAGGAAGCCGTGCTGTTGGAGACCATGAACGCCGTTCTGGCCGGGAGCGGTAAATCCATAGATCGCGATGCCTTCACGGCCTTACAGGCGATGACCGGTTTTAACATTCGGGCTTTTACCGGCAACGTTGAAAAACTGGTCGACTTTGTCGGTGACCGGCCGCAGATTACGCGATCGGATATTGTCGCGGCGCTGCAACGAACGAAAAAAGACCCGGTCTACGCGCTGACCGGTGCCGTCGCCGCCAGGAATCTGGATGACGCCCTTTTTTACCTGAGCACATTGATGTCTGAGGGACTGGACGCCATGCGTCCCGAACAGGTTCTGGTCGCCATTTTGAATCAGATCAGAAAACTATTGAGGGTCAAAGAGTTTACCGCCGGCTCGCATGGGAGCGTCTGGTTTTCAGGATGCCCTTACAACCAGTTTACAGCTGCGGTCATGCCGGTCGTGCAGCAGTTCGATGCCGGGCTTGTCGAGCGAAAGCAGCAGTGGCAGGACCAGTTGTCCGGTGCGGACCTCGACCAGGATCTATCGCCCCCTAAAAAAGGTGGAAAGAAGAAGAAACAGACGGCGACGGATCTATCGATCGTCAAGAATCCAAACAATCCCTATCCGGTGTATCAGCTGTTTCTCAGCGCCGAAAACTATACGAAACAGGAGCTGGTGCAGGCCTTCGAACATCTATCGAGGGCCGATTTGCGGATAAAAACGAGTGGGGACAGCAGGCGTTTAATACTGGAAGAAGTTATCTTAGGCATCTGCAAACGTCCGCAGTGAGTTGGTTTAACACGAAAATAGAATGCAATAGTGTAATAAAGTGGGCGCCTCTGCCCGCATGAGCGGTTGCGAAAGACGGCTGAAACTCGCCACCAAAACTGACCTAACCGACTCAACTGACACAACTGATTTCGTACAAAAATAAATAACACAAATTTCAGAATTAAGATACTAACAGAGGACTGATTCAAGTGGGCTTTTTCCGACAGCAGGAAGAACGCATGGCCGTGCGATTGTTGGCCTGGCAGTACCAGCGCCTCGAGATCGCGCCGCCGCCGCAGGACGAACTGGAGACTCGGGCCGTCGCCCTGGTGGACGAGGCTCATCGCGTCGCCCGGGAAAGGGGGCGCAACGTGCTGTCCATCATGAAGGAATTGGTCGGGGATTTGACGAAGAAGTAAGCCGCCGGCCCTTAAACGGTTTCTTCCATCGGCAAGTTCTCGAACTCCTTCCGCGTGCAAGACTGCGGCCCGGAAAGCCATTCCGATATGGCATCCACATCACGGGCCGTTATCTCATGACCGGCATCCATCTCTCTGATTGTTACATCAGCACCGGCCCGTTCAAATGTTTTGACCAGCCGGTCGGTGCTCGCCGAGGGTATGATTGCATCGTGCTTTCCCTTGAGAACGAGGATTTTTTGGCCATTCAAATCCGGCAGCGGCGGGTTTTGCAGCGGCAGCATCGGTCGCATCAGGACGGCGCAGGAGAACACCTCCGGACGCAGCAGGATGACCGCCGCGGCAATGTTCGCCCCGTTGGAGTATCCCAGAGCGGTCAGTCGATCCGGGTTGCGATCGTATTTATCAGCTGAGGCGAGAATGAAATCCGACAGCTCGTTGGCCCGTCGAACGACATCGTCTTCATCAAAGACGTTGGCCGCAATTCGTCTGAAGAACCGCGGCATACCGTTTTCGAGGACTTGCCCCCTCGGACTCAGGATTGCCGAGGCGGTACCCACTTTTCCGGCGATGCCGGTAAGATCGTTCTCGTTGCCGCCGGTTCCGTGCAGCGTCACGATGGTTCGGTCATCATCGTCTGAGTCCGACCCTTTTTCGAATACATGCCGAAACGGTTCGGAGCGCAGCCGTGGAAGCCGCTGTTCAATTTCGGAACGCATGGGTTCATACTGCTCCGGCAACTGAAGAGATGATCCGAGTTCGTGTGCGGACTCATCGATCGAAAATCCTGGAGGGTCTGTGGCGATTTCAAAGAGCACCCCGGCCGGGATGTGAAAGTAAATCGACCGAAAGTATTTCCTGTCGCGGACATCGGTCACACCCACGCCCGATTTTTTCAATATCGACTGCCACTGCAGCTGCGAGGCGTCACTTTCCGTGCGAAAGGCGATGTGATGAACCGTGCCGCCGCCCGGTCTTCCCAATGGCGCCTTGGGATCGTAGACAACATCCAGAAAATGTCCCGGTGCCGCGGTGGCGCTCATCCTGAACCGGTAACGATTGTTTTCCTGCTCACGAAGCGTCATTCCCATCACGTCGCGCAACAACGTGTTGTTTTCATCCAGCCCATTTACGGTGGCCGTGGCAGAATGAAACCCGGTGACGGCATGGGCTTTCTCGATCGGGCCTTCCGGCCAGTGCGCGCTCGATGGTGGATCCGATGTGCCGATCAACTCGATGGGCAGACCGTGCGGGTCGGCAAATTGAAGCACCGGATCGCCGAACCGGTCACACCTTTCGACGCGGATGGCCTGCGCTCCGATTCTCCGGGCCCAGAACTCTATCGATGTGCGGGGGATGGCAAAGGCAATGGCGGTTACCATCCCGGCGCCGGGTTTTCCGCGGGGCAGGTTCTCCCAGGGGAAGAAGGTCAGGATCGTACCCGGAGAGCCGTTGGCGTCACCGTAATACAAGTGATACGTAAACGGATCGTCAAAATTGACAGTTTGTTTGACCAGCCGTAAGCTCAGTATTTTCTCGTAGAAAGCCAGGTTTTCGGCGGCCGAGTATGTCACCGCAGTTATGTGGTGAATACCGGATATATTACTGCTTGAGTTCATGATCGCCCTTTCTTTATAATGTTACTTGGAAGCGTTCACAGTGCGGCATCTGTTTTGTTCTCGGGCACTTGAAATATAAAAGGTCGTCTGTGTGCCCGACGCCTCGCATCTGCGGTACCCTGTAAACGCCTACACTGAGGAGGTTTGCAGCACATTCGGACTTTGCAACACTGTAAATGGTTACCGTTATTTTAGGGTTACTTTTTGCGCATGTTTGCCCATCTTTTTTAACAATCTGACCAGTTCGTCACGCTCTTCAGGCGTCAATACACCGGCAATCTTTT
>JARROL010000062.1:0-25315 GCA_037383965.1 Desulfobacterales bacterium
TTCACAGGGCACCGCATCTTCTTTGTTGTCGGCACTTGAAGTGCAAAAGTACATCTGCGGTGCCTTGTAAACGCTTACAATTAGTGGTTTGAAGCGCATCGGACTTTGCAACCCTGTGAACGGTTACCCGCCGTCCCTGACGAGGGTTTCGCGCATGAAAAAAGTGGCGCCCATGGCCACTAGAGCACAGATAAAAAGGATCAAAAAGGCCTTTTCATACCCGATGAGCGTGAAATTCCCGCCGGTTCGACCGTAATGTTCCAGGACGGCCCCCAAGATCGGTTGAAAAATGGCGCCACCGGCAAAAGGAAAGAGGTTGACGATCCCCGTGGCGGTGCCGGCCATTTGGACCGGGAACAACTCCTTGTTGGTCGTGAACCCGATCACCACGATAGCGCTTGAGAAAACACCCAGACCGAAACAGAGTGCGAAGAGACCGGCGGTCGGCACCTGCCGCGTCATAAACGCCAAGACTGCCGTCAGGCCCGTTACGGCGATGCTCGATATCATCAGAACGGGTTTGCGGGCGCGGAAAACGGTGTTCGATACGTAACTCAGCAAGGGACTGCCGACGATCATGCCGACCGCCAGCATCGAGAGAATACGCGCGGCGTGACTCTTGTCGAGGCCGTATACCTGAATCAGGAAGGGTCCACCCCATAGGCCGCCGAAAGAAAAGAAAACGGCACAGTCGAAGAAAAACCAGATGGCCAGCGGCCAGAAAGCCGGACTGGTCAGCACCTTGCCGACACCCTCCATCAGGCCGATCGGCGGCAGACCCGATTGCCGATTTTCGGCCGGAGACGGCCAGCCCAGGTCGGCCGGCCGATTGCGAACGAAGAGGAAGACCAGAACGGCCAGAACCAGCGTGAAAAAACCGACCGCCACGAAACTGAACCGCCAACCGATGCGGGCACTCAACCACGCCAGTGGTGTCGCAGCAATGAGAGACCCCACCCCGCCGAGCGCCATCAGGATCCCCGTCATGACAGCAAACTCGCGCACATGAAACCATTCCGCCAGAATCTTCAGTGTCGGTACAAACAGCATGGCAACGCCCAGACCGACCAGCGTGCGTCCCACAATGGCCACAAACACCGTTGGCGCCAACCCGAGTATCACTGAACCGGCAAACGCGACGAAGAAGAAAAGGGTGATCGTCTTACGCGGACCCCAGGAGTCGGACAGCAGCCCGGCCGGCAGCTGCATCAGCGCATAGGGGTAAAAATAGGCCGCACCGAGCAATCCTGTAAGAGCACCGCTTGTGTGCAGGTCGCGCATCATGTCGACCGCCAGAACGGCCGGGCACAGGCGGTGAAAGTAAACCAGGATGTAACCAAACGCCAGGACCGTGAAGATCACCCACCGGTACCTTTTGGCTTTTTGCATCAAGTCGGTCTGCATTCCGCTATTTCATGAACCCCATTACGGCGGGCAGCCACAGCACCGCATCGGGCATGTATGTCAGAAAAAACAGCACCCCAAGCTGAATGATCAGAAAGGGAATGACGGCCTTGGTAACATAGATGATATCGCGGTTGGCGATGGCGCCGGTAATGTACAGGCTGACGCCCATCGGCGGCGTGCAGTAACCGATGGCCAGGTTGACGGTCATGATCAATCCGAAATGCATCCAATTGATGCCGAACGCATTGAGCATCGGCAAAAAGACGGGCCCCAGGATCATGGTGGCCGAAATGATGTCCATGAACATCCCCACGACCAGGAGCAGCACGTTTAAGGCAAACAGGAACACAATTGGAGAGTCGATGGCGGCCAATACGGTTTCGGTGATCTTGCCGGGAATGCTTTCAAGGGTGAGCAGACGTCCGAAGCAGGTAGCGCCGGCCACGATGATCAGCAATGTGGCCGAGGTGACGGCCGAGTTGACGGTTATCTTCTTGACGGCCGACAGCTTCATGGAGCGGTGGATGAACAGCTCCACGATGAAGGCGTAGACGCAAGCGACAACCGCCGCCTCGTTGGCGGTGAACGCACCGGAAAATATGCCGCCGAAGATAATGACCGGCAGCATGAGAGACCAGAAGCCTTCTTTGAGCACGCCCAACAATTCCGACGGCCTGGGAACCGGTTTGCGCACAATCTCGACCCGCTTGCGAAAGACGAAAAAGGTGTAGGCGCAAGCACCGAACATGATCAGTACACCGGGCAGGAAACCGGTCAAGAACAATCCTTCGAGGGAGACATTGCTGATCATGCTGTACAGGATCATGCCGATGCTGGGTGGAATGATCACGCCGAGGTTCGGCGACGTGGTCATCAGCCCGATGGAGTACTTTTCCGGATACCCGTTTTCCAGAAGCGCCGGGATCATGAAACCGCCCAGTGCCACAACCGTCGCGCAAGCCAGAACACCGGCCATGCCGAGTCCACCCGGCAGCCAACTGACCAGTGCGTTGGCGACCTTGATCAACTTGTCGACGATGGTGCCGGCCGTCATGATGTTGCCGCACAAAATGAAAAAAAGGACAACCACGAGGGCAAAGTTGTCCATGCTGCGGAACAAGGATTGGGCCAGTAGAAGCAAGGGCAGGTCGGTAAAGAAGATGAAACCCAGCACAGCGGTGAAGAAAAGGCACATGAAGACCGGAATGTAAGTGGCCATGCACCCGAGAAGGATTAAAAGGATAATAACGTGGCTGGTTTCCATGAAGCGCGCTCTCCTTTTAGCGGGGCGGGAAAAATCGATCCTGCAGATCAGCAATAAAACAATTACGGATGTTTTTTCCCCGATCGATATTCACCGATGTCCTGGACCATAACCTGAATTACACGAATCATCATCATCGCACCCATCAACGGCAGCACGGCGTAAAGATAAACGAGCGGGATCTGCAGAATAATCGTCTTCTGGTTGGTGCGAACCTGAAGCGCCGCCATCAACCACCCGTAGTAGATCATCAGGGCGGCAAAGATCATGACGGCGAAATTGCTGAAAAGGGTGAGTGCGGTCTTCAGTCTTGGAAACAGTTGAACCGATGCATCGATCCTGATCATCGAGCGGTTTTTGACCGCGGCGCTGCATCCGATGAAAGTGGTGTAGATGATGACCTCCCGGACCAGTTCTTCGGACCAGGCCCATAAGGGATTTCCTCGGCCGGGAATCTTTCGTGAAAAGGGGCTCTGGTCAAACCAGAACCCCTTTGAGTATCACAATACACGGATCTTTGAAAACGGCTTATTTCGAATATCCCATGTAGACTTCAACTTCCTTCAGATAATCGGCCGGCCGGTAGGTGTCTCCCGGATAGAGTTTGTTGATCTCCGGGGCAAAGTCCTTGTAGACCGTGTTGGCCTCCGTCTTGAGAGTGGCCATGTCGGCGTCCGAAAGTTTGAAAAATTGGATACCAGCCGCCTGAGCCTTTGCGATTTCATCGATTTCCTGCTGCTTGGTTTCCTCACGTATCTTTGCACACACGTCGTGAACGGTTGCCGTGAAAGTCTTCTGGAGATCCGGCGGCAGGCTGTTGAACCAGGCCTTGTTGAAAATCCAGATAAACAGGCCCTGGGCGTAGTTCACCTGAGTGAAATACTTGGCCACCTCGAATTTCTTGGTGATGTTACAGACCATCGGGGTGTGATCGAGACCTTCAATAACGCCCTGCTTGAGCGCAACTGGCACATCCGGCCAGGGCATCACGACCGCTGTGAGGCCCCAGGCCTTGTAGGTCAACTGGTTGACTGCGGCCTCGGCGATGCGGAATTTGATCTTTTTGGCGTCGGCGAGATTACGCACCGGTGTGGTGGTGGCCCAGCCGTAGTTGCCGTAACCGGTGATGTCCAACCCCATGATGCCCTGATGATCCATGGCATTCATGAAGTGGTCGAAGAGCTTGCCGCTGTTGACAAATTTGTCGAGCTTGTCGAAGGAATTGATGAGAAACGGCAGGTTGACCACGCCGAAACGAGGTCCGAGGTTGGTCGACGCCACCGAGCTGACGCCCATGCCCTGAATGGCGCCCATCTGAAGCTGGTTTAGCACCTCGACCTCGCCGCCCAGCATGGAAAAAGGCTTGTAATCCAAATACATCTGGCCGTTAGTGCGTTTCCACAGCTCGTCCCGGATGGCAAATCCGGTATAGACCCCCTTTAACACGGGGTGAGAAACGTTGGAGACAATGAATTTGTATTTCGCACCGGAAGGATCGAACGCGGGTTTCCAGGCATCCAAGGAAGGTCCGGCCGCCAGTGCCGGACCGACAATGAGGATTAAACCGATGAAACCAACAAGTGCCACAATCGAAATCTTTTTAGCCACCATCTACGCCTCCTTTGAGATTCAGTTTCCCCCAGTTTCTAAACCCTATTCATTTCCCAAAGAACATTTATAAGCTATATTTCAGCTACACGATATTTTGTCAAGAAAAATATAATGGAATTTGGTTTTAGGTTTTAGGGTTTACGTTTTAGGCTCGAAGACTAAAATCAGGGTCTTCCCGAAGTTCGACCGGTCCAATACCCTCGCGGATCAAATCGGCGGAGCATCTCCAGTTCTTTGCGGCCCGGCACGGGTGTGAAATCTAAACTGGCAGCTGTCTGAAGACGCCAACCGGTGTTATCGCGCACCTCAGCCAGAGTCACGCCGGGATGAAGAGATGCCAACACCATTTCACGAGTTGATGGGTCGAACCGCAGGATACCCAGGGTGGTGATCACAACGGACGGCCCTCCCCGCGGTAGACCGACCGCCTTGCGCCAGCCGGCACCGGTGCCGTAGCCGGGCGAGGTGATGTAATCCACCCGTTCGACGAACCGCCGTTTTTCGTGGACCATGATGATGATGTGCCGCCGCGAAAGACTGGCCAGGTCACAGGCACCACCGCTGCCCGGCAACCGGGTCTGTATTTCAGAAACCGGTCCGATGTAGCTGGTGTTCAGATTGCCGTAACGATCCAACTGGGCGCCGCCGATAAAACTGGCATCGACCAGCCCCTGCTGGAGCAGCCCCATGACATCGGCCGAATCGGTACAGCACTGGGCACGAAACAGATTCGGCAGATCACCCATGGTAAGGATAGGGCCGGGAGTCGGTAAGTCCCTGATGATCCCCAGTTCATAAATGCCGACCGCATTCGGTGCATGGGTGTTCTTGGCCAGCAGAAAACCGAGCAGCGGCAGCCGCATGCCGACGAAAACGATCTCCCCGTCCGAAATTTCCCGTGCTGCGGTCGTCACCATCAGCTCAGCCGGGGTGTAAACGGACGGTATTTCTTTATGATGGTTCATTTCGTTTCCGTTTATTTTTCAGAGTCTCCGGGTTTTTCAACTGACCGGTGTTAGGTTTTAAGTTTTAGGTTTTAAAATGAAACTCTTTCTGCCTTCCTTTGCTTAATTTCCCCGGTCAATGCATTGCCCGTGCACCTTGGACCTCATGCCTTAAACCTAATACCTAAAACCTAATGCCCTACATTTTTTACCCTATACCTTACACTTATTTCTGTCAGCCTTCCGCCTTGTGCCTTTTTATTAATACCCAAAGTCAACCGGCTCGGAGAACAGGTGCTGTTTCAGAGCCAGTTCCCGCAGCCGGTGCTTTCCTATCAGCCCCTGGTAATCGGCTGGAATACGGACCTCGTCCACCCATTTTTTCAACCAGAGCCGGAAGGCTTCTTCGGTTCGGCTGGCGTCGCGGTATTCGAGGAACGCTCGGTGGTCTCGGTTGTAATGCCCCATGGGGAGCTCATCCTTCGCCGACACCGGGCCATTACAACGCATGAACAACGGCAGCGACGCGAAATCCGGGCGTCACGACCCGGTTCGGGTCACTATTGATCACCTCCGGTGCAACAATCTCCTCGGTCGTAACGATGACTGACCGGCTGGCCAGGCAGGCTTCACGGGTTATACCCATGTTGCCCCAAACGTGTGCATTACCGTATTCATCGGAGCGCTGGGCATGAATGATGGTGACATCCGGATTAATGGCCCGCACGGCCGTGAGTTTCCGGCCGGTAAACGGACACGCCATGGTTTTAAGGTTCGGATTGGATTGGTAAAGATCGCTGCCGAGCGCCGTGCCGGTCGGCATGAACGGCACGCCCATTTTCCCGGCTGTCAATGCCGTGACCAGGGTCAGGATCGAGTGATCCTCAATGGTTAGGCGCCCGGACTCGACCGCGCGCCTGAAATTGTAGCCGGAGCCGGTGATGACGTTGCCGACCCAGGCGGCCCTGATCTTGTCCGCGCACCCGGCTCCGATGATCGGGTCGAAAAGAATGTCCGAAATCGGGCCGATGAGCGTCAGTCCGTGTTTGCGCTGACGCATGATTTCGTGACCGGCGGCGAACGGGATGAGGGTTTCCTGTGCCGTTCCCAAAGCGACGGCACTGCCATCAGGCACTAGAGTCGAAACGGCTTCCGACAGGACGGTCAACTTGGCAGCAGGCATAAATGGAGACCCCCGTTGTCTGGTCGTTTTTGAACGTGTTGCAAATTCAATAAATGAGCACCGGATAACCGCCTGGATAGTAAAGTGAGATCATTTTGCCATAAAAGCGCGTGCTTTACTCTTCTGCCCTCTCAGCAGAAAGGAAAAAGAAAAGTTCCTCAGCGTCCTCTGCGCCTTTAGTCCCGCGGGCGGGACGGGCGGCGAGTACATTTATAAACGATTGCGTGCTCATTCGTAAGGGTCCAACAAGGACCGTTGGCCACGAATGCCGCTGGTTTACGTTTATAGACCTGTATGGTATACTTTTTCATAAACTATTTATACTGTAAAGTTCGATCGGTGGGGCTATGGGGCCCCGGCAAGAAATAATGCCACCTCTTGCTTGTCTTACAGCCCGTCTACTGCGCTACATCCACCTACACATATCCCGATATGCGCAGGTGGTGTACCTTGTAGGTATAAACCATAAACCGGCGTAATCGTGTGGCGTTATTTCCTACCGCGACCCTCAAGTGGAGGCCCTTGCAAGGAAATGTTGCGCGACAGACGAATAAGGGGAAAAAACCGGCTCTTATGACACCCGCCGAAAAATCACAGATACGGTCGCTGAACGAAACAGTCACCCGCGAGGTCACCCTCGGTATGCGGATGACGGATGATCCTCGCAGCCGGGACATCGAGGGATTCTGCGATCTTCTCCACCGTCTCGTACCGAAGATAAAAATTCGCCGCGAAGAGGCGACCGCCGCGAGTTTGCCGGCCATCTTAGTCGGTCCGCGTTTGTCATTTTGCGGTATCCCGTCGAACAATGAAATGGCTCCTTTCATCGAAGCCCTCGCTTTTCTTCATGCGGGCAAAACCGATTTACCGCAAGCGATCGTCGGCCGGCTGCAGGACGTTAGGCCGCCGGCATCGGTTTCGGTCTACGTTGCGCCGTTCTGCAAGTTCTGCCCCGATGTTGTGCGTCGCCTGCTCCCGCTGCCGTTTGCAGTCGACGGGCTCCGAATGAGAATTATCGACGGCGTCCTTTTCAAGGATGCGGCCGGAGAGGATCGGGTGCGCTCCGTACCGACCGTGCTTCTCGACAATCAGTACCGCTGGACCGGAGGCGTGACGCTGACTCAATTATGCGAAGCGGTTGAAAACCGCGATCCGACAAAGCTCGAAAAAGCTGCGCTTCAACGCCTCGTCACCGAGGGCGGTGCATATGATCTGGCCCGGATGATGCTCAGCAGCGGCCGCATTTTCGAGGCTTTTCTCGACTTGCTGAGCGAGGAAAACTTTACCGTCCGGCTTGCGGCCATGGTCACGATGGAAGAACTGGCCGCCGCCGATCTCACCTGCGCGAGACAGGTGATCGCCCCCTTATGGAAACGATATCCGCAGTCAACCGATTCGGTAAAAGGTGACATGCTGTATATTTTCGGGGAACTGAAATCACCTCAATGCCTGCCTCACCTCCGGTCGGTTCTGGCAACCGAAGAGAATTCGGAAATCAGAGAAGCTGCACAGGAGGCGATCGAGAAAATAGAGCGTAAATGACTGATATTGCAACCATCATCGAGATTTTGCAGCACAATGAAAAATTAGCCCGGCGTTTCTTCGAAATCGAAAAACGGGTCCTGACGGTATTGAACTACTCCGATCTCTTCGAAGTCCTTCTGGCGGAAATCCGCCAACAATTCAAGGTTCCCTACGCCTGGATGACCCTGATCGAAAAGAGTGAAATTTCCAATTTCATCCAGCAACTCGAATCCTCGGACCGGCTCAAGGCGCGACTGAACATGGTCGCAAGAGACACGTTCGTGAAGCTCGTCGGGACCCAGATGACACCACTCCTGGTCAACCGGGACCTGAGACCTTACTACCGTTTACTGCCGCAGAGTCGCAAGTATGCCGTTCAATCGATTGCCATCGCCCCGATTTCGCTGGACGGTGAAATAATCGGCAGCCTGAATCAGGCCGATATTTCCTGCGACCGTTTCCAACCGGGAATGGATACGAGCCTGCTCGAGCAGCTGGCCATGAAGGTTTCGCTGTGTCTGTCCAACGTGACCGCACACGAAAAACTGCGTTTTCTGGCCTATCACGACCCGCTGACCGGTCTGCTCAATCGGCGTGTCATGGAGTCGGTTCTGTTGCGCGAGTTTGCCAGGTCGCGGCGCTATCCGCAATTTCTCTCGCTGGTATTTCTGGACCTCGATCATTTCAAAAACGTCAATGATCGCTACGGCCACGACCGTGGCGACGATTTGCTCGTTTATGTTGCCAAAGGCCTCACAAAGATGAGCCGCGCAACGGACGTCGTGGCCCGCTATGCCGGCGACGAGTTTGTCATCATCCTCCCCGAGACGACCAAAAAAAGTGCGGCTCAGCTGATGCGGCGTGTCTGTGCCTACTTTTCAGAACACCCCCTGGAGTTTGAAGCCATGCGGATGCCGGTCTCCATCAGCTTCGGTATCGCCTCGGCAGAAGACGAAGGCGTCGTCGATCCCGAATCGCTTTTAAAAAGAGCAGACAATGCCCTCTACGAGGCCAAGAAATCCAGAAACAGCACGCCCTGCCCCTTGCCGGAGACATCATGTGAAAATCAAAGCGTTATCGATTTTCCAGTCAAAAAAACAGAGGGGGCTCAAGAACACGGCGCATAGAAATAGGGGGATTTAAAAAACGCGCCAATCGGAGTAAACTTCCTACATTCAGTATATCAGGGCGTTCTATAATGCGCATATTAAAAAGCCCGGTCCATTTTTAGGACAGGGCTTTGGGTGTTTCGGGAGGGAACGGCCGCAACGGGCGGTGGTGTTTTCTTATTTCTTCTCCGTTTCGGAAAGCGGGTCTTCAGCGGATTGCTCCGGTGCTTCTTTTTCTCCTTCGACGGATTCGGTCTCAGCCTGTTGGGTCGCCGCTTCTGAGGCCGGCTGATCGCCGGCTTGTTCTTCACTTTTTTCTTCCGGCTCCACTTCTTTACGGTCCTCTTCTTCGACCGGCATGGCCTCAGTCGCTGTGTCAGCGCCCTTTTCCTCGACGGCCGCTTTTTCTGCCACCGTTTCCTTAAAAGGCAGTGCGGCCTTCGCCTTGACTGTTTTCTTTTTCGTCTTGCCGCCGTCGGCTGAAGGCGTTACGAGTTCGATGACCGAAATCGGTGCCGCGTCACCGGCACGCCGGCCGAGTTTGACCACACGCGTGTAACCACCCGCAATAGCGCTGAAACGGCTTTGAGCCTCTTCGAAGAGCTTGTGTACAACGTTTTTCTCCCTGACAATGGCCATGGCTTGCCTTCTGGCGTGCAGATCGCCCCGCTTGGCCAGGGTGACCAGATGATCCGCCCAGCGTCGCAGCTCCTTTGCCTTTGCATCGGTGGTTTGAATCCGCTGATGTTTGAACAAAGATGTCACCATGTTCCTGAACATAGCGTCTCTGTGGCTCGCGGTACGGTTCAACTTCAACCCAGATTTACGATGTCTCATGGTGACCGTTTACTCCTCTTCTTCCGTTATTTCTTCGGGTGGCATGAAACCGTCCAGTTTCATTCCGAGCGAAAGCCCCATGTCGACGAGAACTTCCTTGATTTCGTTCAGCGACTTGCGCCCGAAGTTCTTGGTCTTCAACATCTCGGCTTCCGTCTTGGACACCAATTGAAAGATTTTGTGGATATCGGCATTTTTAAGGCAATTCGCGCTGCGTACGGAAAGCTCGAGTTCATCGACCGTGCGGTAAAGGTTGTCATTCCAGCGCGGTTTCTCATCATTTTCGGCGTCGGTGTCCAGGGTTGGTTCTAAATTCTCGTCAAAATTGATGAAGATCGACATCTGATCTTTCAGGATTTTAGCCGCATAAGCCACGCAGTTCTCCGGGAGTATACTGCCGTCCGTCCAGACTTCCAGAGTCAGTTTGTCGTAGTCGGTCTTCTGACCGACGCGGGCATTGCCGACCACGTAGTTGACACGCTTGACCGGAGAAAAAACCGCGTCGATCGGAATCGTTCCGATCGGTGCATCCTCGTCCTTATTGCTTTCCGCCAATGCGTAACCCTTGCCGACTTTGACGGTCATAACCATATTGAGCTGGGCGCCTTCTCCGAGGGTGGCGATGTGCAGATTCGGATTCAGAATTTCACACTTTCCATCATCGCTGGTAATATCACCGGCAGTGACCTTCTTCTCGCCCTTGGTTTCGATTCTGACGATGTGGGTCTCAGTGTCACTGACCTTTAACCGGACCTCTTTAAGATTGAGAATGATTTCCGAAACGTCTTCGAGGGCACCGGGTATGACGCTGAATTCATGCATCACCCCGTCAATTTTAACGGACGTGATGGCGGCACCGTGAAGGGAAGACAGGATGACCCGCCTCATCGCGTTGCCGATGGTGATTCCGAATCCTCTTTCGAGCGGCTCACACACGAACTTGCCATACGAAGGTTTGCTGGTTATCTGAACCTTTTCCGGCTTGAACATATCACGCCAGTTGATGTACATAAGTTCATTCTGTGACATTTTTTTGATTCTCCAGCCTTTTTTGTGGTGTTGGCATCAACAAATTGAATTTTGGAACGCCAAGCCCGATTTTTTTATTCCTTCGCAGATTCATTCCAAAATCCCGCCGGGCAATAACCCCCGATTTCAGCGCTGACGGAAACCGTTTATTTGGAATAAAGTTCGACGATGAGTTGCTCTTGGATCGGCATCGTGAGGTCTTCGCGTGCCGGAAAATTTTTGACGACTCCTTTCATGTTTTCTTTCTCCAAGTCCAGCCACTGGGGAATGCCTCGACGCACTACGCCGTCCATTGAATCAGAAATCGCCTGAATCTTACGACTTTTTTCTCGAACCTCGATAACGTCGCCCACCTTGACAAGATAAGAGGGGATATCGACCTTTTTGCCGTTGATGACGAAGTGGTTGTGCCTGACAAGATGGCGCCCCTGCGAGCGGGAATTGACGAACCCCAACCGGTAGACGATATTGTCGAGCCGCCGTTCGAGAGCGATCAGAAGATTTGTGCCCGTGACACCCTTCTGGCGATCCGCCCGCATGAAAAACAGTTTGAACTGCTTTTCGGAAAGGCCGAACATCTTTTTTACTTTTTGTTTCTCTCTGAGCTGTATACCGTAATCCGAAATTTTTCTGCCGCGTCGCTGTCCGTGTTCTCCGGGGGGATAGCTGCGGCGGTCGAATGCACATTTATCGGAATAGCACCGATCACCCTTGAGGTAGAGTTTTAAATTTTCACGCCGGCAAATCCGGCAGACAGAGCCTGTATAGCGTGCCAAGATGAATCCTCCTGTTTTGCTTCTAAAGGGGTCTTCCGGAAGAACGCAAATAGCATATCGGCAACTGATTCAACACCATTCTCAATTATTCAACCCGGTAAACCCATCCTGTCGATCAACCTTTTAAACGCGACGTCTTTTGGGTGGCCGGCAACCGTTGTGGGGAATGGGCGTGACGTCCTTGATCACGATGACGTTGAATCCGGTCGCCTGCAGCGACCGCAGGGCCGATTCGCGTCCTGGGCCGGGTCCCTTGACATAAACCTCGACGTTTTTCATGCCGTGTTCCATTGCTTTTTTGGCGGCATCCGAAGCCGCCAACTGGGCGGCAAAAGGCGTGCTTTTGCGTGAACCTTTGAATCCCTGAGCGCCGGCGCTTGACCAAGCCACCACGTTTCCGGTCGGATCGGTGATAGTGATAATCGTGTTGTTGAAGGTAGACTGAATGTGCACAACACCGTTTTGGATATTCTTTTTTTCTTTCTTTTTGGTACGGGTTCTCTTCGCCATGTAACGAACCTCACCTGTCTAAATTTTATTTTTTCTTGGCGGCGCCCTTCTTCTTGACCGCCGCCCGTTTGGGTCCCTTGCGTGTGCGGGCATTGGTGCTCGTCCGCTGTCCGCGAACCGGCAAGCCCTTGCGATGCCGTAACCCGCGATAGCAACCGAGATCCATCAGTCGCTTAATGTTCATGGCGACTTCAGATCGGAGTTCGCCTTCGACCTTGTATTCCCCATCGATGACCTTTCTAATGTCATTGATTTGGGACTCAGTCAGGTCATCGCTTCTGGTGTTCGGATCGACGCCGATTTTCGACAAAATCTCAATGGAGGTGCTTCGCCCGATCCCGTAAATATAGGTCAACGCGATCTCAACTCTTTTTTGTTTCGGTAAATCGACTCCAGCAATTCTGGCCAATTCCTGCCTCCTCTATCCCTGCCGTTGTTTGTGCCGCTTGTTCTCACAGATCACCCGTACGCTGCCTTTTCTGCGGATGATCTTGCACTTCGGGCAAATTCTTTTAACTGATGCTCTGACTTTCATTGAAACACTCCATTGTCTATTGTTGCCGGTCCTGTTTTTTAGCGTCTTCTAGACCAAATAATATAGCCTGCATATCATTTGGAACGATACGTAATTCTACCCCGACTCAGGTCATAGGGTGACAGTTCGACGGTCACCCTGTCACCGGGAAGGATTTTAATAAAGTGCATTCTCATTTTACCGGAAATATGGGCCAGAACCTGATGCTTGTTATCGAGTTCCACCTTGAACATCGCGTTCGGCAGGGTTTCGAGAACCGTGCCCTCGACTTTTATGGCTTCTTCCTTGGCCATTGAGCCTCCCGTTGCTGACACCCGCGCTTTACCGGAATCTTTAGCGGCGCCCTTTTACCCTGGCGCCTGATTTCTTTAAAAATCCCTCGTAATGACGGCTGAGCATGTGTGATTCCATTTGGGCCACCGTGTCGATGGCCACACCAACGACAATCAGAAGGGCCGTACCGCCAAAGTAAAAGGGGACGTTGAACTGCGTGATAAGGATCGATGGCAGTACGCAAACAGCTGAAACATACAGGGCGCCGCCGAGCGTGATTCGGCTCAGCACTTTGTCGATGTAATCGGCCGTCCGCTTGCCGGGCCGGATGCCGGGGATGTACCCCCCCTGCTTTTTCATGTTGTCGGCGACATCTACGGGATTGAATGTAACGGCCGTGTAAAAATAACAGAAAAAGAATATCAAGCCGACATAGCACAGCTCGTAAACGGCGTTGCCTGGTCGAAGCGCCGAGACGATATCCTGGATCCAAGGCACCGTTATGAAGCTGGATATCGTCGCCGGGAACATCATGATGGACGAAGCGAAAATTGGCGGAATAACACCCGACATGTTGATCTTGAGCGGCAGATGCGTGCTTTGACCGCCGTACATGCGTCTTCCGACCACCCGTTTGGCATATTGCACTGGAATGCGCCGCTGCCCTTGTTCGACGAATATAATCACCGCAATCACGGCCACCATCAGCGCGAGCAGAATGATAATAGGAAAAATGCTCATCGCCCCCGTCGACACCAGACGGAAGGTGTTGCTCATAGCGGTTGGCATGCGCGCGACGATACCGGCAAAAATGATCAGAGAAATGCCGTTGCCGATACCGCGCTCGGTAATCTGCTCGCCCAGCCACATAATAAAGGCCGTTCCGGCCGTGAGAGTGAGGACCGACATCAGGCGGAACCCCCAGCCCGGGACGATGACAGCCCCCATGCGTTCGAGTCCTATACTGATGCCGAAACCCTGAATGATGCTCAGAATCACCGTTCCATAACGGGTGTATTGCGTGATCTTCTTGCGCCCCTGCTCACCTTCCTTCTTCAATTGTTCCAAATGCGGAATCACTACCGTCATCAATTGCAGAATAATCGAAGCACTGATGTACGGCATGATGCCGAGAGCGAAAACCGACAGCCTTTCGAGTGCGCCACCGGAGAACATGTTGAAGATGCCAAGAATCGTGCCTTTGGCCCGGTCGAAAATCTCCGCCAGAGCGACGCTGTCGATGCCCGGAACCGGAACGTGCACCCCCACCCGATAGACCACCAGCAGCGCCAAGGTGTACAGGATCCTGCGCTTGAGTTCGGGGATTTTGAAAATATTGCCGAAACCGCCGCCGATCATGACTGCGAAACCTCTACCGTGCCGCCCGCCGATTCAATCTTCTGTCGGGCGCTCTGGCTGACCAGATCGATTTTAACCGTCAGGGGGATATCGATCTCGCCCTGACCGAGAAGCTTTACGCCGTCGCGCCGTCCTTTTACAAGTCCGGCCCGCACCAGGACCGCTTCGTCGACGATGCTACCGCTCTCCATTTTTGCAAGGTCGCGAATATTGATGACGGCATAGGTTTTTTTGAAAATATTTGTGAAGCCGCGCTTCGGCAACCGACGGTGGATGGGCATTTGCCCACCTTCATATCCGGGCCTTACGCCACCGCCCGATCGACTGTTTTGACCTTTGGAGCCTCGGCCGGCCGTTTTGCCCCATCCGGAACCGACACCACGACCGATGCGTTTGCGGGACTTGCGGGCACCGGGTGCCGGTGCCAGATCATTGAGCCTCATTGGTCACCTCCTCGGCCGTGACGAGATGCGATACAGCTTGAACCATGCCGCGGATGGCCGGCGTATCATTTCTCAAGACACTTTTGTTAAGCTTTCCGAGCCCCAAACCGCGCAAAACCCGGCGATGTTTTTCCGGCCTGCCGATCATGCTTTTCACCATGGTTATCTTCAGTTTACCTGCCATCGAAAAAAACCTTCCGGTCATAAACGGGCATTTACTCGGCTTTATAGCCTTCCTGCACCCTTTGATCAAAGCTCTTCCACGTTGACGCCGCGACGGTTGGCAACCTGCTCCCGGCTTTGAAGCTGTTCAAGACCGGCGATGGTCGCTTTGACGACGTTGTGTGGATTGTGAGAACCCATGCATTTGGTCAGGACGTTCTGGACGCCTGCAGCCTCGAGCACGGCCCGCACGGCACCGCCTGCGATGAGACCCGTACCGGCAGATGCCGGTTTCAAAAGGACCTTGCCCGCACCGAACCTTCCAATGGTTTCGTAGGGAAGGGTGCCTTCCACCAACGGCACTTGGATCATGCTTTTTTTGGCTTTCTCCACGCCTTTTCGAATCGCCTCTGGAACCTCGCCGGCTTTTCCCAAGCCGCAGCCAACGTTGCCCTTACCGTCTCCGACAACGACAATCGCGCTGAAACTGAACCTGCGTCCACCCTTGACCACTTTGGCAACCCGGTTGATGTGAACGACCTTGTCGATCAACTGATATTCATCTGCATCCTTTTTGTACAAGAAACCGTCTCCTTATGTTGGCTGAAAAAGGTGATCGTCTCTAAAATTCAAGTCCACCTTCGCGTGCACCCTCCGAAACCGCTTTGACCCGGCCATGATAGAGAAAACCGTTTCGATCAAAAACGACGCACTTGACGCCCTTAGCAATGGCGCGCTCCGCGATAAGCTTCCCGATCCGATTGGCAATCTCGGATTTTTTACCGCTGTCGGACCGTTCCTTCTCGGCTTTCTCCAGGCTGCATGCCGCCGCGAGCGTCCGACCGCTCGTGTCGTCAACCACCTGGGCATAAATGTGCCGCGCACTGCGAAAAACCGTCAGTCGCGGTCTATCAGGAGTTCCGAGAATTTTCTTTCGAATTCTCTTTTTCCGTTTCAGCCGAGCCTCTTTTTTCAAATTTAGCGATCCCATCGTCTCGATTCCTGAATCTATAGGTGGTCTCTATTGATTTATCTCGTGATGAACACGCGTCTTCAATCCCGGACGATCCGATTATTTCGTCCCGGTCTTACCGGCTTTGCGGCGTATGTATTCTTCGGCAAACTTAATGCCCTTGCCCTTGTACGGTTCTGGCGGACGCAGACGGCGGATCGACGCCGCGGTTTGCCCGAGAACCTCCTTGTCGATCCCCTCGAGCTTGATGATGTTGTTACGTTCGACAGAGGCCGAAACGCCATCGGGCAACGAAAAATTGACGGGATGTGAATATCCCAGCATAAGGACGAGGTTCCGGCCTTTGACTTCGGCACGGTATCCGATACCGTTTATTTCAAGGACCCTGGCAAAACCGCTTTCGACCCCTGTGACCATATTCATCACCAGACTTCGCGTCAGACCTCGCAAGGCTTGGCTGTTCTTGTCGGATTTTAACGGCTCAACCGACAGCTCGCCGTCCTTGATCTTAATGGTCACCGCGGGGTGGATCGACCGACTCAGTTCTCCTTTTTGACCCTGTACGGACAACTCACCACTTTTATAGGTGACCTTGACTTTTTCGGGTATCGCAATTGGTTTTTTACTTGTCGGTCATGATTCCCTTCGAGGTGGATAGAATCGCTACGCCCATACCGTTCATAACCGATTTGATGTTACCGCTACCCAGGTAGACGCGTCGGCTCGGCTTGCTGATGCGTTTGAGCCCGTAAATGACGCTCTCCTGACCCGGACCGTACTTGAGATATACCCGCAAAATCCCCTGCTTACCGTCTTTGATAAACTTGTAATTCCGGATAAACCCTTCTTCCTTCATGATTTTCGCCAGCTCGGTCTTAAGATTCGAACCGGGTATATCGACACTGTTGAATCTGGCCTTGGCCGCATTTCTGATGCGCGTCAGCATGTCGGCAATCGGATCACTCATCGTCATTTTTCCGTCTCCGCAACACCCATTCAATACTGCTGATAATTCACTGTTTTCATATGATCGGTTTAACTTTTCACCCGCATCAGCGGACCAAACCCCATTGTTCCGCAAAGGGGCTGGCGGCTAAGCCGATCAACCGTCGCTACCAACTCGATTTGATGACGCCCGGCAGTTTTCCCTGGGACGCAAAATTGCGAAAGCAAATTCGGCAGAGACCGAACTTTCTGATGTACCCCCTGGGTCTTCCGCAAATCGGGCAGCGGTTGTAAGCCCTTACCTCGAATTTGGGTTTTCGCATGGCTTTGTTTTTGAGCGAAGTTTTGGCCAAATCACCCTCCTAATGACAAGCTTAATCCGGCACAACGGCCGTTAATTCCGAAACGGCATGCCCAACAGCCGGAGCAACTCCCGTCCTTCGTCGTCGGTCTTGGCAGTGGTAACGATCGACACGTTCAACCCTTTGATTTTGTCGATCTTGTCATAATCGATTTCCGGGAAAATGAGCTGTTCCTTGACACCAAGGCTGTAGTTTCCGAAACCGTCCATGGCTTTTCCGGAAAGGCCGCGGAAATCACGCACACGCGGCAGTGCGATATTCACGAGTTTGTTCAAAAAGTCGTACATGCGATCTTGGCGCAGGGTCACCATGCACCCGATCGGCATGCCGGTTCGCAGCTTGAAGGTGGCAATCGATCGTCTGGCGCGGGTAATGACCGGCCGCTGTCCGGCGATGGCCTGCAACTCTTCTACCGCTGAATCCAGAATCTTGATGTTATGAATCGCTTCCCCCAACCCCATGTTCAGCGTCATCTTTTCGAGTTTCGGCACCTGCATGACGTTGCGGTATTTGAAGGTCTCCATCAATTGGGGGACGACCGTTTCGAGGTAAAATTGTTTGAGCTGGGACATCTTTTTCCTCCGCTTACTTGTCGATAATCTCGTCGCACTTGCTGCAGGCCCGCACTTTTTTCCCGTCATCGAGAAGCTGTATTTTGATGCGGGTCGGTGCCATGCATTTGCTGCACATGAGCATCAAATTCGACCAGTGGATGGGAGCCTCACCTTCGATTATACCGCCCTGCCTGTTCTGCGCGGAGGGTTTTGCGTGCCGTTTGACCATGTTGACGTTTTCGACAAGCACCCTGTTCTTTTTACGGATCACCTTGAGGACTTTTCCGATCTTGCCTTTGTCCTTGCCGGCGATCACTTTTACCTTGTCATCTTTTTTTATTCTACACTTCGTCGCGTTCATCGGTGCCCTTCCACCTGGCGGCCCTCGATTTTAAATGACTTCCGGGGCCAGCGAAATGATCTTCATAAACCTCTTTGCACGCAATTCCCTTGCTACCGGTCCGAATATGCGGGTACCAATCGGTTCCCTGCTTGCCGATATGAGCACGGCCGAGTTGTCGTCGAAGCGGATGAAAGATCCGTCCGGCCGCTTGATCTCTTTCTTGGTTCGCACCACAACGGCTTTCAGAACGTCTCCTTTTTTGACCTTGGCATTCGGAATGGCTTCCTTGACCGTTACAACGATAATGTCGCCGATCCGGGCATAACGCCGGCGGGTGCCCCCCAGGACCTTTATGCAGCTCAACACTTTTGCACCGGAGTTATCCGCCACCGTCAGTCTTGTCTCTGTCTGAATCATTGCTCTCGAATCCCTTTAAATTCAAACGGCCTTTTCCAGGATCTGGCTGACCTGCCACCGCTTGGTTTTGCTGAGCGGCCGCGATTCGGTGATGAGGACCTTGTCTCCGATCCGGCACGAATTTTCGGCATCATGGGCTGAAAACTTGGCTCTGCGCCGGATATACTTTTCATACAGCCGGTGTTTGACCAGTCTTTCCGTCTGGACCACGACGGTCTTGTCCATCTTGTCACTGACAACGGTCCCGATCAATTGTCTTTTCGTTCCGCGTTTTTTCATGGCAGCATTAACAACTTGTCTCTTAAATTATGGGTTATTCTATCTGGACTCGGTTTCGTGTACCGACAATTCTTCTTCCCGAATGATGGTTTGCACCCGGGCCACATCACGCTTTATCTGTTTGAGCCGCTGCGGATTTTCGAGTTGTCCGGTTGCATGTTGAAAGCGCAGGTTGAACAGCTCCTGCTTCATTTCGACCAGCTTCTGTTGTCGCTCTTCCGGGCTTAGGGATCTGACGTCACCGGCCTTCATGATGTGATGCTCCTTTCCACAAATTTCGTCCTGACCGAAAGTTTGTGGGCAGCAAGCCGGAAAGCCTCCTCGGCTATCTCTCTAGTTACACCTTCCATTTCGTAGAGAATCCGGCCGGGTCTCACCACCGCTACCCAAGCCTCAGGGGCTCCTTTGCCTTTACCCATGCGAACTTCAGCCGGTTTCTTGGTAATCGGTTTGTCAGGAAATACCCTTATCCATATTCTGGCACCTCTTTTGACGTGCCGGGTCATGGCAATACGGGCCGCCTCGATCTGCCGCGCTGATAACCAACCGCAATTGACGGCTTGCAGGCCAAACTGGCCGAAGTTAAGACGACTGCCTCTTTGGGAGAGGCCTCTCATTCTGCCTTTTTGCTGTTTTCTAAATTTTACCTTTTTGGGGCTAAGCATTGATGCGGTCTCCTGTTCCGGCAGGTTTTCGCTGTTTCCCGGTCATCGTCGTGAGTCAGCTCAGGCCTTTTGCCGTTCGAATGCAGCCGTGCCGGCAATCAGCTTACTGATTTTCGTATTCCACCTTGTCCTTCTTCAGAATTTCACCCTTGAAAACAAAAACCTTGACGCCGATCGCACCGTAGGTCGTACGGGCCTCCGTAAAGCCGTAATCGATATCGGCCCGCAGGGTGTGCAGGGGTACACGACCCTCCCGATACCATTCGCGGCGGGCCATTTCGGCACCCCCAAGTCTGCCGCCGCAAATGACCTTGACGCCCTGAGCGCCGAAGCGCATGGCTGACGAGACACCCCGTTTCATTGCCCGCCTGAAGGCCACCCGCCGTTCGATTTGAAGCGCTATATTTTCGGCCACTAGCTGCGCATCAATCTCCGGTTTCCTGATTTCCTGTATGTCAATGAGAACTTCATGGGTGACCATCTTTTCGATGTCCTGCTTGAGCAGTGAAATTTCGGAACCCTTCTTACCGATCACGATACCCGGCCTGGAAGTAAATATTCTGAGCCTGATCCGCTTGGATGATCGTTCGATCTCGATCCTGGAAACGCCGGCATGATATAGCTTCTTTTTGATGAAGCGCCTGATCTTATAATCTTCCAGAATATAATCGGCATAATTCTTGTCTGCATACCAGCGTGACTCCCAGGTTTTGACGATCCCTAATCTCAATCCAATCGGATTTACTTTCTGGCCCAAGCTATTTCCTCCTCCGGCCTATTGCAGCGACTGCTCAGCCAAAATGACGGTGATGTGACTGGTTCTTTTCAAAATCCGTGCACCACGCCCGCGGGCCCTTGCCCGGAAGCGTTTCAAAGTTGGTCCCTGATCGGCGGTGATATTGCTGACAAACAATGTGTCGACGTCGATATCGGCATTTTGATTCGCGTTGGCGACGGCGCTACGCATGGTTTTCTCGACTATCCCAGCTGCTTTCGTCGGCATGAACTTGAGGGCATTGAGAGCCGCTTCAACCGGTTTCCCCTTGACGGCATCAGTTAAAAAACGGACCTTGCGGGGAGAAATACGTACGTGTCTCGTGACAGCTCTAACCTCCATTGTACGACGCTTCCTTTTATTTTAACTGTTTATCGACGGTTCTCGGCGTGCGAACCCGTTGTCATTCACGACGATGGGAGCGATTCGATCGGTGACCGCGCTACTTCAGCGACGATTTCTTGGAACCCGCATGGCCGTAAAACGTGCGCGTCGGTGAGAACTCTCCAAGTTTGTGACCAACCATGTTCTCGGAAATAAAAACCGGGACGAACTTCTTCCCGTTGTGAACAGCCAGTGTAATGCCGACCATTTCCGGCAAGATCGTCGAGCGCCGGGACCATGTTTTGATGACCCGGTTGCTGCGGCTCTTTTGAGCCTCGTCGACCTTTTTCACCAGTTTCGCCTCGACATAGGGACCTTTTTTTAACGAGCGTGGCATTTTTTCTCCTGTCTAACGTCATGCCTGACGAGTGCCGGGCTTAAGCGAAACAGCCCGATTTTTTTGCCTCACCGACTCGGCACGATGACCGCCTGCGGGTTGCCTTATTTTTTCGAGCGCCGCTTCACGATCAACCGATTGCTGAATTTGGTTCGTTTGCGGGTCTTGAAGCCCTTGGTGGGCATCCCCCAAGGGCTGCACGGGTGGCGCCCGCCCGACGAGCGGCCTTCACCACCGCCCATGGGATGGTCGACCGGGTTCATGGCCACCCCGCGAACGCGGGGCCGACGCCCCAACCAACGCTTGCGGCCGGCTTTGCCGATCGAGATGTTTTCGTGTTCGGCATTGCCGAGTTGGCCGATGGTGGCCTGGCAATTCAATAGAACCATCCGCACTTCGCCGGAAGGAAGCTTAAGGAGTGCATAGCGATCCTCCTTGGCCATCAATTGGGCAAACGTTCCCGCACTTCGCACGATCTGGCCGCCGCTTCCGGCCCGCAACTCGATATTGTGAATATGGGTACCCAGCGGTATATTGCTCAGCGGCAGGGCGTTTCCAGGCTTAATGTCGACCTCGGGTCCTGCCTCGACCGTGTCGCCGACCTTCAAGTTGAGAGGCGCCAGAATGTAGCGCTTCTCGCCGTCGGCATAGTGCAGCAGAGCGATTCGCGCACTGCGGTTGGGGTCGTATTCGATGGTGGCTACCTTGGCCGGAATACCGATTTTATTGCGTTTGAAATCGATGACGCGGTAATGTCGCTTGTGCCCGCCGCCCCGGTGCCGACAAGTGACACGCCCCATGACGTTGCGACCGCCGCTCTTGTTGAGAGAGCGCAGCAGGCTCTTTTCGGGAGCCTTCGCGGTGATGTCGTCGAATGCCGAATAGCCCTGAAAACGGCGTCCGGGCGAAGTCGGTTTTACTTTTCTTATTCCCATGCCACACTCCTAAACCGGATAAAGCATAAACGATCCGGGCCGGTGGTTACACACCTTCGAAAAACTCGATCCGGTCCCCCGGCCGAAGGGTCACAATCGCCTTTTTCCAGTCGCGCCGTTTTCCGAGTACACGGCCTCTGCGCTTGAACTTGCCCCGGATCTGCATCGTCCGCACGTTGACAACCCTTACGTTGAAAATCCGCTCGATCGCGCGCCGGACTTCGATACGATTGGCCTTACGGTCCACTTCGAAAGTCACCTGGTTGGCCTCTTCCTTCTGGATGTTGGTTTTTTCGGTGACAACCGGCCTTATGATGATGTCGTACTGCAGCGTCATGCCAGCAGTCTCCCTTCGATGTCGTTGATTGCGGGCTCCAGCAAGACCAGATTCCTGTATTTGAGTATATCGTACACGTTGAGCCCTTCACTTCTCAGCACCTTGATCCGGGGGACGTTCCGGGAAGAAAGCTCGAGAGTTTCGTCTTTCTTGTCCGTCACGATCAAGGCGTTATCAAGACGGAGGGCCTGAACGATCTCGATAAAATCCTTGGTCTTCACCTTCTCCAGTTCGAATCTGTCAAGCACCACCAATTCATTTTCCTGCAACTTGCTGGTAAGCGCCATTTTCAGTGCCAGTTTCCTGACTTTCTTAGAGACCTTGGATGTAAATGACCGGGGATGCGGACCGAAGATCACGCCGCCGCCGCGCATGAGGGGCGACTTGATATCGCCGCGACGCGCGCGGCCGGTGCCTTTTTGCCGGTAGAGTTTACGTGTACTGCCACTTACTTCTGACCGCCGCTTGGTCGATGCGGTCCCCGAGCGGCGGTCGGCCAACTGGGCCGTTACGACCTCGTGCAAAACGCTTGTTTTTGGCGCAACATTGAAAAGCGCGTCCGGCAGGTCACGCTCCGAAACTTTTTCGCCTTTGCTGTTCACTACGTCGATCACTGCCATGGTCATCCCCACTCAAAATCAAGGGTCCAGCTTGAATCGGACCGCAACCGGCCGCACTTTTTTCAATGCGGCGTTAGTCTTCGGAACTTCGACACCCCATCATGAATTCTTCTTGGCAATCTTTACTTTTTTGACCAGTACCGTATTGGATGCATAGCCCGGCACCGCCCCCTTCAGCAATATCAGGTTTTCGGCCGGCCGGATGTCGACGATCGTTAGATTGCACACGGTCTTCCGATTCGCCCCGTATTGGCCGGGCATTTTTTTGCCTTTGGTCACTTTTGACGGCCAGGCACTGGTGCCGATCGATCCCGGGGGACGGACGTTCTTACTGCCGTGTCCTGCCGGGCCTCGATGAAACCCGTGGCGTTTGATGACGCCGGAAAATCCGCGGCCCTTCGTCGTTCCCACAACGTCCACTTTCTCACCGACATCGAACAGATCCAGGGTCACGCTCTGACCGAGTTTATACTCCTGCGGGTTGTCGACCGGCACTTCGCGCAGACAGGCAAATGTCGCCTCGCCGCTTTTCTTCAGATGACCCTGCATCGGTTTGTTGACGCGCTTGGGCTTCCTCGTTCCCATACCCAGTTGCAGTGCGTTGTATCCGTCGCTGGCAACCGTTTTGATCTGGGTGACGACACATGGACCGACTTCCATGACCGTCACTGGAACAAATTCGCCTGCGGGTGTGAAGTACCCGGTCATGCCCAGTTTTCTTCCCAGTAAGCCTTTACACATTTTCTTATAAACCCCTCTGAGCAGATGTTGCACGACCGTCAGTCGTCACCGCTCGATACCGCCTGACGGGTTCTACCGAGGCCGTCGCGAAAGACCCGGGATTCCCGGGTCGACTTCACTGTGCTTAAGGGACGCTGACAGGTTATAGCTTGATCTCCACGTCCACACCCGGTGAAAGATCCAGCTGCATGAGCGCGTCCACGGTCTGCTGGGTTGGTTCCAGGATATCCAGTAGACGCTTGTGCGTACGCATCTCAAACTGTTCACGGGACTTCTTGTCGATATGGGGCGAGCGGAGAACACAAAACTTGTTAATCTGGGTCGGCAACGGTATGGGACCGACGACCTTCGCGCCGGTCTTGTTCGCGGTATCGACGATATCAGATACGGATTGATCCAGAAGTTTGTGATCGTAAGCCTTCAGCCTGATTCTGATCTTCGTGTTCGCTATCATAAAGGTAGTCTTCCACCGCTATTCAATGATGTCGCTTACCACACCCGCCCCGACGGTTCGGCCGCCCTCGCGGATCGCAAAGCGCACCTCCTTCTCCATGGCAATCGGCGTGATCAGCTCCGCCTCGATCGTCACGTTGTCCCCGGGCATCACCATCTCCACCCCCTCGGGCAACGTCAACACCCCGGTCACATCCGTGGTCCGAAAGTAAAACTGCGGCCGATACCCGTTGAAAAACGGCGTGTGGCGGCCACCTTCTTCCTTGCTCAATATGTACACCTCGGCCTTGAACTTGGTGTGCGGTGTGATCGTTCCGGGCTTGGCCACCACCTGACCCCGCTCCACCTCGTCGCGCTTCGTCCCCCGCAACAGCACCCCGATGTTGTCTCCCGCCCGCCCCTCATCCAGCAGCTTGCGGAACATCTCCACCCCCGTGCACACCGTCTTGAACGTCGGCCGGATCCCCACGATCTCCACATCCTCGCCGACCTTCACGATTCCGCGCTCCACCCGGCCCGTGACCACCGTCCCGCGCCCCGATATGCTGAACACATCTTCAATCGGCATCAAAAACGGCTTCTCCACATCGCGCTGCGGCTCCGGTATGAATTCGTCGATCGCATCCATGAGCTCAAATACGCACTTGGCCTCCGCTCCGTCGGGATCGTCACTTTCCAGCGCCTTCAACGCAGAACCCCGGATGATCGGTGTATCGTCGCCCGGAAACTCGTACTTGTCCAGCAGCTCCCGCAACTCGAGCTCCACCAGCTCGATCAGCTCCTCGTCATCCACCATGTCGCACTTGTTCAAAAATACCACGATCCGTGGCACTCCCACCTGACGCGCCAACAAAATGTGCTCGCGGGTCTGGGGCATCGGGCCGTCATCGGCCCCCACCACCAGTATCGCCCCGTCCATCTGCGCCGCTCCGGTGATCATGTTCTTGATGTAGTCCGCATGGCCCGGACAATCCACGTGCGCATAGTGACGCTTGGCCGTCTCGTACTCGACGTGCGCCGTGGCGATCGTGATCCCGCGCTCCTTCTCCTCCGGTGCCTTGTCGATCTGATCGAAGGGCACAAAATGCGCCATGCCCTTTAGACCCATATGCTTGGTGATCGCCGCCGTCAGAGTCGTCTTGCCGTGATCGATGTGTCCGATCGTGCCCACATTCACGTGCGGCTTGGTCCGCTCAAACTTCTTCTTCGCCATCTCTTCGTCCTCCCCT
>JARROL010000063.1:0-27218 GCA_037383965.1 Desulfobacterales bacterium
ATTTGCGAAACGCCCTGGACTCGCTTCCGGATGGAGAGGATGTCACCGAGACGGATATTGCGTTTCTGGTCGCCGAAACCAAATCAGACGAAACCTATGTCAGGGAGGCCATCGAGTCCCATGAAAGAAAGAAAAGATGATTTCAGCTCCCGCCGGGAGCACTTGAAGAATATGTCGGATGAGCAATTGCATGCGCATTTCTGGTCCCTGGTTAATCAAATCGTTCAACCGCTGGTGGAAGAGGCCCGTACGCACACCTCGCCCTCTATTGAGCGGTCGATCCTGCTGCGCATGGGATTTTCGAGCCTGGAAACCAAACCGCTGGTAAACCGGATGCAGGAAAAGGGTTTGCTGGGTCGCGGCGCGGGTAACCTGGTTCTTGAGCTGGCCCAGAAGAAGGGCATATCGGTGAGGCAAGCGGGCCTCGGCTTGATAGAAGGCAAATACTGGGAGGAATTGGCAGCATGAAACGGTTGGAGTCCAATGAAAAAATCGACGTTGCGGAGATTCTCAAGGACCTGGATCAGTACCGGCCGAAACGCAAAGGCTGGACCTGGCGCAAACCCGTGGAGAATCAAAAGGCGGGGCCTTTTGAACTGAAGGACACATCCGAGAACCTGAAGCATTCCGTGCCGCTGCCTTCGGCCCATTATTTCGACGACATCGATCCGCAATGCGACGTTGTCATCACCACGGAAATCGCCTCGGGCCGGTTCGAGGACGACATCCGGCGGATGCGCATGGCCGCGTGGCATGGGGCCGATCATCTCATGGTTATCCGCACCGCCGGCCAGTCCCATTTCGACGGCCTCATCGAGGGCACGCCTGAAGGCGTCGGCGGCATACCCATTTCACGCAAACAGGTTCGCGCGTCCCGCAAGGCGCTCGATTTGATCGAAGAGGAGGTCGGCCGGCCCATCAATTTTCATTCCTATGTCAGCGGCGTGGCCGGGTCGGAAATTGCGGTGATGTTTTCAGAGGAAGGCGTCAACGGCGCCCACCAGGACCCCCAGTACAACGTGCTGTACCGGAACATCAACATGCACCGGTCCTTCGTGGATGCCGCCGAGGCCAAGAGCATCATGACCGACGCCGAGATCCTCCAGATCGATGGCGCCCACAATGCCAACGCCACGGCCAAGGAAGCCTGGAAGGTCATGCCCGAACTCCTGGTGCAGCATGCCATTAACTGTGCGTTTTCCGGCGCGGCCGGCATGCCCAGGGAAAATATTGCCCTTTCCACGGTGCCGCCCACGGCCCCGCCGGCCCCAAAGCTGTGGCTCGATCTGCCCTATGCCATCGCCCTGCGCGATCTGTTCGAGGGCTACAAGTTCAGGGCACAGCAGAACACCCGGTACATGGAAGCCGACATGGCCGAAGCTACCATCACCCATGTCCTGGACACCCTGATCTCCCGCATGACCTCCGCCGACATCCAGAGCACGATCACGCCGGACGAGGGCCGGAACGTCCCCTGGCATTACAACAATATCCTGGGGGTGAACACGGCGCGCCAGACGCTCATGGGATTGGACGGTTTGATGGAGATGGTCGATCTGAAAAAAGAGGGGCACCTGCCCGAAAAGGTCCGGGAACTCAAGGAACGCGCCGTTATGTTTTTGGAGGAAATCATTGAAAACGGTGGTTATTTTGCGGCCGTGGAGCAGGGCCAGTTCGTGGATTCCGGATACTTTCCTGAAAGAAACAATGACGGCATCGCCCGTGATCCCAATGGCGGTGTATCCGCCGGCACCATCATCAAACGGGAACCCGATTACGGAGCGCCGGTATGCAGCCACTTCGGAAACAATCGTTATCCGCCAAAGGCATGTGACGCCTTTGGCGGATGCACCCTGTGTGATCCATCTAAAATTGCTTATATCGATGAATTGGATGAAACGGACAACGTCCACAACCGCCTTAAAAAACCGTTGGCGGAAAAGGCGGCCGGCTTGGTGCGGCCGGAAGTGGAGTGGGCCGGTGACGGCATTGTCTGCGTCACCCTCTTTGTTCCGGAAGAACCACGGGTTGCCGAGGCCGCCGCCCTGGAAATGGCCCGGAAAATGGGGCTAACGGAGACCGAAGTGATCAGCCGCCGGTTGATTCATCCGGTAGAAGGGTCTCTTTTCGAGGTCAAGGGCGTGTTGGATTATGCCGTGGATAAAAGCAAACTCGTGCTTCCCGAGGAAGAAGAAATCCTTCCTGAGAGTGAGATCGAAGCCTTTGTTCGGCCCCGCAAAATTCATGTGGTCGCCGCCACCGTAGGCGAGGATGAGCATTCGGTGGGCATGCGGGAAATCATCGATATCAAGCACGGCGGCCTGGAAAAATACGCATTCCACAGCCATTACCTGGGCACGTCCGTGCCGGTTTCAAAAGTGCTGGATGCGGCCCAGGAAACCGGTGCCAAAGCCGCATTGATTTCGACGATCATTTCCCACAACGACATCCACCGGGTCAACATGCGGCGGCTTCATGATCTTGCCGTCGAGCGAGGCATAAGAGACGGTCTTATCCTGATCGCGGGCGGCACGCAGGTCAATGACGCCATGGCCGTCGAATGCGGGATGGATGCCGGATTCGGCAGGGGGACCAAGGGGAAGCATGTGGCGAGCTTTATTGTCGGAAAAATGATGGATAGAGAAAGAGGTCAAACCGGATAATTACCGAAATGGATTTCGTGCTCAAATCCTGAGAATTCAATTCTTTTGTACATGGACGCATCATGAAGCACGTACTGATCTTGGGAGCCGGAGCGGTGGCACGTCCCGCGGTAGGCTACCTGTTGGAAAAAGAGGGTGTGGAAGTGGTTGTGGCCGATCGGGACCCGGGGAAGGCCGAAGCCCTTGTCGCCGGACACCCCGGCGGCCGGGCCGTGGCGTTGGACGCCGGAGACGCCCCGACGCTGGAAGGAACCATCTTGGCGGCCGACATCGTTGTCAGTCTCCTGCCCTGGACCCTGCATCAAGTCATCGCCGAACTGTGCCTGGCCCACGGCAAGCACATGGTAACCGCCTCCTATGTCAAAGAGGAAATGCAGGCCATGGACCGTGAAGCGCGGGACAAGGGCCTGATCTTTCTCAACGAGGTCGGTGTGGACCCGGGTCTCGATCACATGTCGGCCATGCAGATCATCGATGCCGTCCGCGCAGAAGGAGGAAAAATCGACAGTTTCTTCTCTTACTGCGGCGGCCTTCCTGCCCTGGAAAGCAACAACAACCCTCTGGGGTACAAGTTTTCCTGGAGTCCGGAGGGGGCCATGCTGGCGGCCACCAACGACGGGCGCTACATGGAGCACGGTAAGGTTTACGAAGTGCCCGGATGCGATCTCTTCAAACACTACTGGCTGAAAAGCGTTCCCGGTGCCGGCGTCTTCGAAGCCTACGTCAACCGTGATGCCCTGCCCTATCTCGAGATTTACGGGATCGAGGACGCCTCCGGCATCTATCGCGGCACCCTTCGCAACGTCGGCTACTGCGAAACCTGGGACTTTATCAAGCAGCTGGGACTGCTCAACCGCAAAATGAAGTTCGACTTCGATGAGGTCACCCCCCGCGAGGTGCTGGCCAACATCGTCAACTGCCCGGAGACGAACGTGCGGGCGGGTGTGGCCGCATACCTCAAGATCCCGGAGCACTCCTTGACACTCAAGAAATTGGAGTGGCTGGGGCTGCTCTCCAACCGCAAGTTGAGGATCGGCACTGCCTCGGTGTTCGAGATGTTCTCCCACACCCTCAAGCATCGATTGGTTTACGATGAAGGGGAGGTGGATCTTCTGGTGATGCATCACGAGTTCGAAGCCATTTATCCAGATCTGCCCCGCCAGCGCATCCAGTCCACCCTCATCGACCTCGGCGATCCCGAGGGCGACAGCTCCATGTCGCGAACGGTGGGATACCCGGTGGGCATAGCGGCGAGCCTGGTCGCCGAGGGTAGGATCGCCCAGACGGGTGTGTTGCGGCCGGTTTCAGCGGAAATCTACACGCCTGTGCTGGCCGAATGCGAGCGCATGGGTATCCACTTCAAAGAACGTCGTTCCGACCTTGACACCGATGAACTCAGTTATTGGGGAGATTGAGAAATTGAAAACATTGCTGATTCGTGCCGAAGACAAAAACCGCTGGGAACGCAGAGCACCACTGGTACCGGAAGACCTGCGGCAAATTATCAACGAAACCGGTGCGAAAGCCTTCGTGGAGAAATCCGGGAAGAGGGTTTTCGGGGAGGATCAATACGGGGCAGCCGGTGCCGGCAGCTGCGTGGGCATGGACGATGGGGATGTCATCCTCGGCGTCAAGGAAATTCCGGTCGAAAAGATCCTGGACAACAAGACCTATGTCTTTTTTTCCCACACCGTAAAAGGGCAGAAGGACAACATGCCGTTATTGCAGCGGATCATCGACAGTGGCTCTACCCTCATCGACTACGAACGGATCACCGACGCAGAGGGCCGCCGCCTGATCTATTTCGGCCCTTTCGCGGGGGATGCCGGCGCCATAAACATCCTTTCGCTCATGGGCGAGCACTGGGCCGCCAAAGGCATCGGCACCCCGTTTGCAGGAGTTCGACGCGCACACCAGTACGAATCGGTGAAGGCGGCCCGCGAACACCTTGTTGAAATCGGCGGCCGCATTCAAAAGGACGGTTTGCCCCGGCAGTTGTGTCCCTTAACCATCGGCATTCTGGGATACGGCAACGTATCCGGCGGCGCCCAGCAGATTTTCGACTGCCTGCCCACCGAACGCATCGCGGCCGATGCGATCAACGACTGGGTGGGCCGAAATCAGGGCGACCGCCAGCATACCTTGTACCTGACCGTATTCAAAGAACGGGATCTGGTCAGGCCCAAAGCCGACGGGGCCATCTTCGACCTGCAGGAATATTACAACCACCCGGAGCGCTACGAGAGCCGATTCGACCAGTTTCTGCCCAGTTTCACGCTGCTGGTCAACGCGATCTACTGGGAAAAGCGGTATCCCCGGTTCGTGACCTGGGTGGGCTTGAAACGTGTGGCCGAAAACACGCCAACGCCCAAGCTTAGCGGAATTGCGGACATCACCTGCGACACCCGTGGTTCGATCGAGTGCAATGTCAAATCCACCGACAGCGATATGCCGGCCTACCGCATCGATCCTGCCGCGGGAACGATCGAGGACGGCCACCTGGGAGAGGGGATCGTATTGCTGGCCGTGGACAACCTGCCCTGCGAACTGCCCCGGGATTCCACGTCGTTTTTCAGCAACCAGTTCAGGCCTTTTGTCCCCGGGTTGCTGTTGGCCGACTACGATAGCTCGCTGGACGCCTCGGGCCTGGCGCCCGAGGTCAAAAGGGCGGTCATCGTCTACAACGGCCAATTGACCGGGGATTACGAATACCTGAATCGCTATTTGAAACTCTATGGACTCAACCGCACTTTACCACAAGGGAGTACAGTATGAACGGATGGATGGGAAAAATTCTTCGTGTCGACCTGACAAGCGGTGCTTGCAGCGCTCGTCCAATTGAGCCCTCCGAGGCGAAAGACTACATCGGTGGTCGCGGGTTGGGGATCTATCTGCTGAACCAAGAGGTCGATCCGACCTGCGATGCCTTGTCTGCAGAAAATCTCCTCATCATGGCCACCGGCCCGTTGACCGGCACCGGTGCCCCTACTGGCGCCCGCTACATGGTGATGACCAAGTCGCCTTTGACCGGGGCCATCACCTGCTCCAATTCCGGGGGTATGTTCCCCACCGAATTCAAACGCACCGGTTACGATGCCATCATCTTTGCCGGGCGATCCGAGACACCGGTTTACCTGTACCTCGACCATGAAAAGGCCGAACTGCGAGGGGCAGAACATTTGTGGGGCAAAGACACCCAACAGACCACCGAATTGCTGCTTTCCGAGACCGATGCCAAGGCCAGGGTGGCCTGCATCGGACCGGCAGGCGAAAAACGGGTGCTGTTTGCCGCCATCATGAATGACAATCATCGGGCGGCCGGACGCTCAGGTGTCGGAGCGGTGATGGGCAGTAAAAATCTCAAGGCGGTAGTGGTCAAGGGCAAAGGCCGCATTCCCTTAGCCGATCCGGATCGCTTCAGGGCCTTCAACAAACAAATACTGGATGCGTTCCAGGAAGGAATCAAGGAAACGCCGCTGAGCCTGACGGTCAACGGTACCGCCGGCGTGGTCATGGTGACCCAGAACTTCGGCGTGCTGCCGACCAAAAACTGGCAGCAGGGCACCTTCGACGGCTGGGAGAAGATTCACGGCGAGGAACTGACCCGGCGCTTTTTGAAGAAAAACTCGGCCTGCTACGGCTGCCCCATCGGCTGCGGCCGCAAGACCCGGGTGGATGATAACCGCTTTGCCGGGGAGGGAGAAGGCCCCGAATACGAGACCATTTATGCCATGGGCGCCAACTGCCTGATCGATGACCTGGCGGCCATTACCAAGGCCAACTACATTTGCAATGAGCTGGGTATGGACACAATCACCATGGGGGCTACCCTTGCCTGCGCCATGGAACTGGTGGAGCGCGGATTCCTGCCGGTAGAACAGGTGGGCCGTTCGCTGAAGTGGGGCGATGCCGAGGCCTTGGTGGAACTGACCCGCCTGACCGGCTACCGTGAGGGTTTCGGGGATCTGTTGGCCGAGGGCAGCTACCGTCTGGCCGAGCGCTACGGCCACCCGGAATTGGCGCCTGTATCGAAAAAGCAGGAATTTCCCGGCTATGAACCCCGTGGCGCTCAGGCCATGGGGCTGGCCTATGCCACCTCGCCCATCGGCGGGTCCCATATGCGTGGCGATCCCGCCTATTTCGAGTTATTCGGGGTGCCCGAGCCAATGGACCCGCACCAGTGGGAGGGCAAAGCCATGGTCACCAAGGCTTACCAGGATCTTTCGGCCATCATTGATTCGGCCGGGCTGTGCATCTTCTTTGCCGTGCGTAACCTAGCGGCCAAGGACCTTGGGGTGGCACCGGTGGGCATACTGGAGTATCTCAACGCCGCCACCGGTGCCGCCTACACTCTGGAGGAACTCATGCAGGCCGGCGAGCGCATCATCAATGCCGAACGTCTGTTTTTGACCAAAGCCGGCTTTACGCGCAAGGATGACAGTCTTCCCGAACGGCTCACCCAGACACCGGCTCCCACGGGTCCGGCCAAAGGTCTGGTATGTCACCTGGACAAGATGCTGGACGAATACTACCGGGTTCGCGGATGGACGGAAAATGGCATCCCGACACAAGAGATGCTCAATCGGCTTGGGCTGTCCTGACGAGAAGATGTCGAATGCAAATTTTCGTCATATTATATGGCGACCTGAAAAGACATGCTCCCGGTGGTCAGCCCCACTTTACGCTGAACCTCGCCCCGGGAGCTGCCCTTAAAGATATACATAGGTTACTCGCCATCCCCGAAGGCCAGCATGTATCCCTGATCAACGGGCGGAGGTCCAGCCCAGATGCACCGGTTGCCGATGGTGATACTGTGGTGTTATTGCCGCCTATATCTGGAGGATAATCACCGCAAGTCATGTAACCGAAATAATAAGAAAACCCGCAACTCGAATGAAACATGCCGACATCATTGTCGCCGATATAGGCAGTACGATAACAAAAGTCAGTGCCTTTGCCGGGCTGAGTTCCGGACGTAACGCCTGTTTCCTCGGCCAGGGTTTGGGATTGACCACCGTTGCCGAGGGCGATGTGGCGCAGGGACTCGAGACGGCCCGGAATGATGTGGAAAAACGCTTGGGCGTGAATACACGGGACGCTGCGCTGATGGCTGCGTCATCGGCCGCCGGTGGTTTGCGGATGACCGTGCACGGACTAACCCGTGACATGACGCTGAGAGCAGCCCGGGAGGCCTCCCTTGGGGCCGGCGCCATTGTAACTTTCACGACCGCCGGTAAGATTTACCCGGACGCTATGGAAGAGATCCGCCGGATCAACCCCAATATTATTCTCCTGTCCGGTGGCGTCGATTACGGAGACCGTGAAATCGTCATGGCCAACGCCCGCTCCCTGGCTTCTTTGAAACTGGACATACCCCTTGTGTATGCCGGCAATAAAACTGTCAGTGGCGAAATCAGGCGCTTGTTCGAATCAGCCGGTTTGCCGGTATTCATAGTGGAAAATGTGTACCCGCGCATCGATGAGCTCAATATCGACCCCGTCCGCAAGGTCATCCAGGACGTGTTTGCCCGCCATATTGTCACGGCGCCGGGCATGGAAAACGTTCGGAAAATTGTCCGGGATGATATTATTCCCACACCCGGTGCGGTCATGCGGTCCACCGAGATTTTGGCCGAAACCATGGGAGATGTGATGGCCGTGGACGTGGGCGGCGCCACCACGGACGTTCATTCGGTAACCGAAGGCTCGCCCGAGCTCGCGAAAATGATGATTGCCCCGGAACCACGATCCAAACGGACCGTCGAAGGTGATCTGGGGGTTTATATAAACGCCCCTCGAATCGTCGAAGCCGCCGGAAGTGAACTGGGGCGAGTTGACGATGTCCGACCGATACCGGAGACGGCCGGAGAGCGCGAAAACTCGGCCCGACTGGCCCGTTGGGCGGTGGATATTTCCATCTGGCGACATGCGGGACAACTGCGCGTCGCCTACGGTGCTTACGGAAGAAACGAAATTGTGGAAGGCAGGGATTTATCCGCCGTCAGGCATGTGATCGGTACCGGCGGCGCATTGACCCGCCTCGGAATGGGCAGGCAGATTTTGCATAACATCAAGCCCGATCCGCGCAAGACCAAACTCTTGCCGCCACGCGATGCGGTGGTCTACCTGGATCGGAACAATATCATGGCGGCTGCCGGTGTTTTAAGCCGGCGCTACCCGCAAGAAGCCGTGGCATTGCTGTTGGAGAGTATCGGGTTTATTGATACAATACCGTAATCCTTCCGATTCACTAGATCCAGGCAGGTCCTGTGAACAAAACATGATTTAACGTACAGATAATCCAATGCGGGGCGTTAACGATGCCGTACGGCCCTTACATTACCATCGATCTGAACAAAATCGAGCATAACGCCCGGACGATCACCACCTTGTGCCGAAAATACGGAATCGAGGTCTGCGGTGTTACCAAGGTGACCTGCGGGATGCCGCAGGTAGCAAAAGCCATGCTCCGGGGCCAAGTCGCGTGTATCGGCGAATCGCGGATGCAAAATATTCACCGCCTCAAGGCAAATGGGGTCTCCACCGAGTTCACACTGCTCAGGATTCCCCCCCTTTCCGCCGCGGAAGACATCGTCACGTCCGTAAATATGAGCCTGAATTCGGAATTGCCGGTCATCCAGGCACTTTCCGAAGCCGCTTTCCGGAGGGGACTGGTGCATAACATCATGATCATGGCCGACTTGGGAGATCTGCGCGAAGGCGTCTGGCCCGACGATCTGTTGCCCATGGTGCGTGAAGTTGTCGAACTGCCCGGCATCCGCATCGCCGGCCTGGGGACGAACCTTAGTTGTTACGGTGGTGTCAAACCTTCGGAAAAGAATATGAATCAACTGGTCGAATACGCCCACCGGATAGAAACCGTTTTTGGTATCAAACTGCGCTACATCTCGGGCGGCAATTCGAGTTCCCTGAACCTGATTGCATCGGGGAAGATGCCCCGAGCCGTCAATCATATCCGTATCGGAGAAGGCATTCTCCTCGGCCGTGAAACCGTGAACCGTGCCGCTTGGCCCGGCACGTTTCAGGACGCGTTTTTACTCCAGGCGGAAATTATCGAGCTCAAGGAAAAACCGTCCGTGCCCATTGGGGAAACCGGAGAGGATGCATTTGGCGGCAAACCGGAATTTGTCGACAAGGGCGAAAGAGACCGGGCCATTTTAAACATCGGCCGCGAGGACGTTGTCGTGGAGGGAATGAAACCGGTTGAACCGGAGATTTCCATACTTGGCGCTTCCAGCGATCACCTGATCGTGGACGTCACCGAGGCCGAAAATGTCCGACTCGGGGACGAATTGGCATTCTTTATGAACTATGGGGCTCTTCTGGCCGCCATGACATCCGAATATGTGGAAAAGCGTCCTCTAAGAGACAAAAAAATCGTTTCCGAAAACCGCTGCATCGTTCTGACGGAACTTTCGCCACGAAGTGAACCGGATTCCGATCGGATATTGAACATTGATGACCTCACGGTGGGCTTGAATGCGTTGGGGCAATCGATTGCCTGCCGGCGGCAAATCCAGGATGAATTCGAAATCGTTTCCAATACGGTTGCCGAAATTATTAACGACGATTTGATCCCGCTCGTGTATGCCAACCATCCGAGGACGTGTCTTGGTATTTATCAGGGCCTGGCTGTGTCGCTTCCGATATTCGGGACCATAATTCTAAGCGCTCACGGCAGCTGCATAACCGCATTCACGGAAGTGCCTCCCGGCCCCGGCGGTGATGAACCCAGACTGGAATCCGAACGCGTGGCTTTGATCGGTTTGCGGGAAGTATCACATGAGGAATCCGGATTGATCAGACAGTCACGAATCAGCGCCTATACGCTGGAGGACATCGATGCACTGGGAATGAGGGAAGTGATTTACCGCGCCCTTCGCACCTCCGGCATGGGAACGGACGGAATTCATGTAACACTGGATATGGATGTGCTCGACACCACCGTGGCTCCAGGCGTGCACCGGCCCGTCAGGGGAGGGCTTTCCTACCGGGAAGGACACCTTGCCATGGAAATGATTGCCAAGTCAGGCCTCATGCGGTCTCTGGCGGTTGTCGATTACTATCCCGAAAGAGATGTGAATCGCTCAACCGCCGGGGCGGCAACCGAGTATGTGCTGTCACTGTTTGGAAAAAAGCACTCCGGTTGCGGTAATTTGTCTCCGTGCGATCATCCGGGCCACGATAGCGGCCGTGAAACCGACGCCGGCGCTCATGGCGAAAAGACCGGTCTGAAGATCCCTCTCAATCAGAAGATAGGTTTGTATCGACTTTTTACGGCCGTCTTTGAGGCCTTCGAACCGGTTCAGCATGACTACCAGATCCTTTTCGTCGTCGCGATACTGAAGAAAAGGGGGCATCAGCTCGGCCAGAAATTGATGCGGGCTTACCGGACATGGTAGTCCCGTCAACGGGGTATCCGAGAGAAAACCGAGAGCCTTCAGGGGTTGCCAGAAGGCGCACCAGCCAGGCCAGCGCAGCGAATACCGGCCGGCCCGACGGACGGTGGCGGTTACTCCCAGAAGTTCCGTGTAGAATTCGGCGTCGCCATTGGGCGTGGCCTCGAGGGAACCGAGACCTGGGAACTCTATCTGGTGGATCATCTTGCTGCTGTGCTGGTCGGCGGATGGCACCTCGAGACGGCGCCCGTTCTCGATGAAAACAGAATCGCGCATTTGTGAGCGCAGCACACCATCCCAGTTCCAGCTGATTTTGTAATTGATCGGGTTGTCGCAAGCTGTACGCTCCGGCAGCCCCCCACAGTAAGAGTCGATGGTCTCCAAACGGTCGAACTGCTGGACGGCATGGCCGCAGATAATCAGATCGATGCCGGGATCCAGTCCGCACTCCGGCATCAGCGCGACGCCGGTTGCGGCTGCGGCTGTGTGCAGGCGGCGGATGGACTTGCCGTAGTTTGTGCTCACCAGTGGGACACCGGCTTCGAGGGCCGCTTCGAAGGCATTGCCCATCAGGGGCAGGGGTAGCAGGTCGATGGCGACATCCACATCCCGGGTGAGAAGGGCCGCGATCGCTTTCGGGGAGGAGCCGTCCAACTGGATAGGGCGAATCCGGGATGTGTCGAGGAATCCCTCGAGCTGCTTCCAGCCTTTGAGATCGACATCCGCGCAAATGATGTCAGCCACCGGGTCGATGTTGACCAGATCGAGCAGGGCCGCCTTTCCCTGCATTCCCAGTCCGCCGAGGACAGCGATTCTCATAAAATTCCCTTGGAGAGATCATACCGGCCGGCCGTCAGCGATCGCCTGATGATCGTCAATCCATTTTTCGATGGTGTTTTCGTCAGACCGGATTGTCCATTAGATATATGGTATGGTATTCTCATATTTTCTTTATCTAATTTACCCAATAAAAACAATTGAAAATAGGTGAGCGCTCACAGGGCACCGCATCTGTTTTGTTGTCTGGCACTTGAAGTACAAAAGGTCGTCTGCGCACCCGACGTCTTGCATCCGCGGCATCCTGTAAATGCTTACAATTAGTGGTTTGAAGCGCTTCGGACTGTGCAACCCTGTGAACCATTACATAAATCTGACGCGTGAAGAGGACATATAATTGGGAATTGCAACCGACATCATCCTTCTTATCGTGGCGGCGTTTTTTTGCGGCTTGTTGCTGCAACGGCTCGGTCAACCCCTGATCCTCGGCTATATCGTGGCGGGGATTGTTTTAGGACCGCATACCGGGGGGCTTACGGTATCGAACATTCACGATATCGAGTTGCTGGCCGAGATCGGCATTGCCCTCCTCCTGTTCGCACTCGGACTCGAGTTTTCTCTCAAGGATCTCAAACCGGTTAAGAAGGTGGCGCTGATAGGAACGCCGATTCAAATGGTCCTCACCATAGCACTCGGCTTTGGCATCGGTCGCTTGATGGGATGGGAACTGAAATCATCGCTGTGGCTCGGTGCCCTTATCTCTTTGTCGAGCACCATGGTGATTCTCAAAACGCTGATGAACCAGGGTTGGCTGGGAACCCTTTCGAGCAAAGTGATGATCGGTATGCTCATCGTTCAGGATCTGGCCGTGGTCCCGATGATGATCATCCTGCCCCAGCTGAACAATCCGGCTGTGGGGCTTCCCGCGCTCGGTATGTCGTCCCTCAAGGCGGCGGCTTTCATCGCTGCGATGGTCATGCTCGGGACCAGGCTTCTGCCGCGCCTGTTGATGCATATTGCCAAGCTGGGTTCGAGGGAGCTTTTTCTGCTTGCCATCACCGCCATCGGTTTGGGCGTTGGGTACGTTACGCACATCGTGGGGCTATCTTTCGCTTTTGGCGCCTTTGTCGCCGGCATGGTTCTAAGCGAGTCGGACTACGGCCATCAAGCCCTGAGTGATATCATTCCGCTGCGCGATCTATTCGGATTGTTGTTTTTCAGTTCGGTTGGCATGCTTTTGGATCCCATTTTTCTTTGGGATCATATCGGGCAAGTACTTTTCTTGGTCTTAGCCGTGGGAACCGGCAAGGGATTTATTTTCGCGTTCATCGCCCGTATGTTCAACTATAAAAATGTCATACCCTTGGCCGTCGGCCTCGGTCTCTTTCAAATCGGTGAGTTCTCCTTCGTTCTGGCAAGGGTGGGGCTCACGACGAATTCGATCGGGAGTGATCTTTACTCTCTGGTACTGACCAGCGCGATCGTGACGATGGCGCTCACGCCCCTCATTTCGGGCCAGACGGCGTGGATATACGCCTTGAAGAGGCGTTGGTTTCGCCATGAAACGCTCGAGTCGTCCAACATCCCCGATGCCGGACTCGCCGACCACGTCGTCATTGCCGGCGGCGGACACGTGGGCTTTCTAATAGCCCAGGTCTTGCAGCGCTGGGGTATGCAGTTCGTGATCGTCGAACTCGATCACCGCCGGTTTGAACAAGCCAAAAAGGAGGGAATGTCGGTCGTTTATGGCGATGCCGGCCAGGAAGCCGTCCTCGATGCGGCCGGGGTCAAGGATGCCGCTCTTCTGGTCTTGACTGTCCCCGGTCTCGTCGTCGCACGAAAGGTCGCCGTGCAGGCAAAACGGTTGAATAACCGGATCAAGATAGTGGCGCGAACATCGGGTCCGGATTATTTCGATATGTTGAGGGATGCGGGGGTTTCCGAGGTAGTGCTTCCGGAGTTCGAGGGCAGCTTAGAGATGACCCGCCAATCGCTTCTTCATCTCGGGGTTCCGCCGACCGAAGTTCAGCGGTACACCGAAACGGCCAGGCAGGAACTCTACGCCCACTGGTTTACCAAAGGTAATGAGTATCGCGTCCTGTCCCAACTTCGGGGCGCCGAGCAGCAATTCGATTTGCAATGGGTCCGGCTGGCTCCGGACAGCCCGATTGCGCACAAATCGATCGGTGAGAGTGAAATACGAAAAAAGACGGGTGTCTCTGTCGTCGGGGTGGTTCGGGAGGAGCACCTAAAACCGAATCCTGATGCGGATTTTGTTTTCAGACCGAATGACCTGATCGCCATTATCGGGGGTGAAAAGGATAGAGATGCTTTTTGTCGCATGACATCATTGGCCCGTTGTGATCAGAAGTAAAAGAGTCGTTAAAACGAGAGGTGTCCATGACCAACAAAATTTCCGGGAACTTGTCGACGACCGCCATGGCCGTGATGCCGCATACCGACGTCGCGCGCGCCCCCGAGATGGCCCTCGTCGCTGGACGTGCCCTTCTGGCCGCAGCTGCCCAACTATAGCTACTATGAGGATATGTATGTGCAAGCGGCCTGATCAGCGTACAGGACTTGAACGAAATGATCAACGTGGTGCGTCGGAAGCTGGCCATGTCTTGGATGGAAATCAACGAGGTTTTGATGCTGATCCGGTCGCTGTGTCCAGCTGAACCGCTGACCATCGAAACCCATGACAGGGGCAGACTTGTCGCAGAGCGATACGGACTGAGCGTGTATGATGCGATGATCGTGGCCGCCGCGCTTCTCGGAGGATGCGAAACCTTGTATTCCGAGGATATGCAGGACGGACTCGTGATCGACCACCAGTTGAGTATCTGCAATCCATTTCAATAGAAGACATACTTCCACGTGCAAAAGGAGGAAAATAAAATGGTGGATTTATCAACTGAATATCTTGGCCTTAAATTAAGGAATCCCATTATCGTCGGAAGTTCCGGTCTAACAAGTTCGGTTGAAAAAATCAAAGATATCGAAGCAAAAGGTGCGGGCGCAGTTGTTTTAAAATCCATTTACGAAGAAGAGGTGGCTTTAGAGTATGCGGATTTCCTGAAAACTGCAAAAAAAGTCGGCGGTAGCGATAAATACTTTGATTATGACGGGCGCAAAAATCCTATCGAATATTATGACTACGTCATCCGGGAGGAAAATCTTAACAAGTACATTACGCTTATCGAGGAAAGCAAAAAGGCGGTTTCTATCCCTGTCATCGCGAGTGTCAATTGCTATTTTCACTCAGCCGAGTGGATGGCGTATGCCAAGCACATAGAGGGAGCAGGGGCGGATGCGCTCGAGTTGAATATGTTTTTCCCGCCCACAGAAGAAAAGGAAAGTGTTTATTTCCAGATAACCGAGAAAATAACCCAAAAACTCTCAATCCCGATTGCCTTGAAAATCAGTCACTACTTTACAGATCTCGGGCCGATGATTCAAAAATTGTCGAATACGGGAATTCGTGGATTGGTGCTGTTTAACCGCTTTTTCAGCCCGGACATCGATATAAACAAGCTGGAAGTTTCGCCGGCCTTCGTTTTCAGCGCCCCTTCAGAATTGGCGCTTTCTTTAAAATGGGTCGCGATTATGGCAGAAAAAGTCAATTGTGACCTTGCCGCTTCCACCGGCGTACATGATGGCGATGCGGTCATAAAGCTGATTCTTGCCGGTGCGGATGCGGTCCAGGTGGTTTCCTGCCTGTATAAAAACGGTACGGGGTACATAGAAAAATTGCTGGACCGTGTGGAAAGTTGGATCGGGGGCAAAGGCTACGGCCGGCTGGCGACTATTAAGGGTAAAATGAGCCAGGGCAAGAGTGTAGACCCGATGGTATATGAGAGGGCGCAATTCATGCGGTATTTTGGCGGAAAAAAGAAGGTCAAGGCGTTTTGATTCTATAGTCCATTTGGCTTGGCTGACGTCAAAAACTGCAATTGTCTGCTTTTTCAGATAAGCATGACGGTCGAAAAAGAAAAGACGTAAATGGCTCTGGTCACCCAATTTATAAGTCGATTGACTTAGGATGCTCCGTCGAGCACGTGGCGAATCTTTTCTGAGAATGCCTGAAGATCGAAAGGCTTTTGGATAAATCCGTTACAGCCCCGATAGAGTATTTGCCGAGCCTGGCCGTCGATGCTGTAGCCGCTCGACAGCAGAACCTTGACCGAAGCGTCAATCTCCTTCAATCTGTCAAAGGTATCACTTCCACTGAGACCCGGCATGATCATGTCCAAAATGACGAGTTTGATTTGACCGCGATGAAGGCTGAACAGGTCGACGGCTCTTTGTCCGGTATTAGCCGTCAGCACTCCGTAGCCAAGTTTTTCGAGCATCTTTCGGCCGACAGTCAGCATCATGTTTTCATCGTCAACCAAAAGAACCGTTCCTGCACCGGAGAAAATCTGTTGGGGTGCCTGATGGTTTTCAACGGCTTTTNNNNTTGCGATGCCGGTAAAAAAAGAGTGAATGTGGTTCCATGGTCCTTGATGCTGTCGACAGTGATGAAACCGCCATGATTGCGGATGATGCCATATGTCGAAGCCAGGCCGAGTCCGGTTCCCTGTCCCCTTTGTTTTGTCGAGAAAAAAGGCTCGAACACCCTCCTCCGAATGGATTCCTCCATACCGCAGCCGGTATCCTCGACTGCTATCTTCACATAGCGGCCGGGAGGGACGTTATGATGGCTGGCCAATGAACTGGTTAAATTCACGTTTTCGGTTTTTAAATGGAGGCTTCCGCCTTGAGGCATTGCCTGAGATGAGTTGACCAGCAGATTCAACAGGACCTGTTCAATTTGAGTATGATCCGCATCGACGGTCCAGGCGTCATTCTGATACTCGGTGTTGATGAGGATCTCTTTCCTCGTGCGACCGAACAAATCGGAAATGGCGCGAATGATTTGGTTGATATCGATCGGCCTCACTTCGTATTTACCGCCTCTGGCATATCCCAACAGTTGACGCGTCAGATTCGTGGCCCGCTTAACGCACTCCTCGATGTTTTTTAAATGATCGTAGTACGAATGAAACGGATCGGTATCCATCATCATCAAGGAGTTGCTTCCCTGAATACCCATCAGTAAGTTATTGAAATCATGTGCGATACCTCCTGCTAAGGTGCCGATTGCCTCCATCTTTTGCGCTTGTTGAAGACTGGCTTCCATATTTTTTTGATCCGTGATGTCCCGCACGAAATTCAAGGTGGCCGGCCGTTCTTCCCAAGTTATCCTGACGGCATTCAACTCGACGATGAATTCCCTGCCGCCTCGGTTGATCATTCTGAAGGAAGCGGACACCGGCAGGTTTTCTTCTCCGGCCAACCGCCTCAGGTGCGCATTGAATACCAATTGACGATCTTCGGGATGAATGAATTCTTTGTATGGGAGGGGCTGAAACTCTCCGGTTTCATTGCCGAGGATTTCCAGGGTTCTGGGGTTTGCAAATTTGATGGTACCATCCTGAACGATGAAAATGGCATCGGTCGCATTATCCACGAGCTTGCGATACTTTTCCTCGGATTCGATCAGTGCATTTTGCGCCAATTTCCGTTCGGTGATGACTTCTGTGAACATGATGAGGCCGCCGATCCCTCCGTTCGATTTGCGCCATGGGTATACCTTGCGACGGACCCAGTCCAAAGTCCCATTCGCACGAACAAATTGTTCTTCTTCATTCTCGATAATTTCGCCCGAGAAACATCTTTTGTGTTCATCTTTCCATCGCGCCGGTATCGTTTCAAACACATCGTAATGGGAGCGGCCGATCAAATTGTCCTCGTTGAGCTTGTAGTCCGTTATCCACCGTCGGCTGTATGCCAGATACCGCATCTGCAAATCGCAGACAGCCACCGGGGCAGGTGTGTTTTCAATGAAAATACGAAGCTGCTTCTCGCTTTCGCGCAGGGCCTCTTCCGTTTCGCTTCGCTTTGCCGCTTCTTCTTCCAGTGTTTTGACCCTTTGGGCCAACTCTTCATAGGTACGCTTTAAAGGCATGGTAGTGATGCCCTTCACGTTGCTTTCCGAATACCCGGAACCGGTCTCGTTGTATAGACTAGTTTTTTCCATACATGGCCCTTTTCCGCAATTTCGGCATCAAGCGGCGGAATTGTGGAAAAGGGCCATGTATAAAAAGAAACTACTTCACACTCACCACCGGGCAAGGAGCGTTCAAAATCACGTATTGAGCGGTGGAGCCGAAGACCAATTTGCCGACCTTAGACCGGCGGCGAACTCCGATGATAATCTCATCGATTCCGTTTTCTTTGGCAAACTGCACCAGGTCTTCACCCGGGCTGAGGCCGCGCACCAAAAGGTGGGGTTCGGACGGGATGTCCTCGGTGCTGAAGGTGCGGTTGACTCGCCCGAGGTCGTGCTCGGCATTATCAAATTCTCTACGTTCCACATCTTGACCGCCTTCCATGGAGCGCACGAGGTAGACCTTTTCGGCCTGAAAGGCCTTGGCGTGCCGTTTCGCCAACTCGGTTGCCGCCAGGGCGGCATTGGAACCGTCGTAACCAACCAGAAGTTTCATGTGAATCCTTTCCGAAAAGAAACATGCCACCTTGTTCGGTTGTGTCAGTTGAGCCGGTTTTGTCAGTTTGTCAGTTAAATACACATGGCCCTGGCCGTCACGGAGCATAAAAATGATGCGCCGGAGCCCGGATGAACAGAGGTTGGGAGAGATTTTAAAATTGGTCGCATTTACCGATCAGCGCCGCTGACGTATGGAAATATCAAAATATACAGGCTTGCGCAAGAGATTGCCGAAATAAGGGAGCACCGATCAAAGTTGACGGATGCCGCCTATAAACGGGCGCCAAGCGCCTCGTCTTTGAATTTTACGCGTAAGACCGTCTCCACTATGTCGACTGCCCCCGCGGGCTGCTTGATGAAATTCAGGTGAAACACCCGGTCGGATTCATAGGGGATAAGAGGCGCTGATAGATGCAGAGAATCATGACTGCAAGGCATATTCAAACTGTCCCCATTCATCCCTTTGAATTGCAAATTTGGAGGCTTTCGTTTAAAACTCGTTTAGTTCCTGTAAAGTGAAGGGCGTTTTTATCAGATTTCGGTCATAAATTGCAGAAGAAAATATGCATCGCCTGAAAATAGAGCGCCTGATAGGCTGGTTATTGACCATAAGACATGAGAGGTAACCGCATGTTGAAACAGCAGCTGCAGAAATATTTCGGCTTCGATACATTTCTGAAGGGTCAGGAAGCCATCATCGGCAGGGTGCTGGCGCGTCAGTCGGCGGCCGCCATTTTCCCCACAGGCGCCGGTAAATCGCTTTGTTATCAGCTGCCGGCGATGCTTCTGCCCGGCATGACGCTGGTGGTATCGCCATTGCTGTCTCTGATGAAGGATCAACTGGACTTTTTGCTGGCCAACAACATCCCGGCCGCACGCCTGGATTCCACCCTTGAAAGAAACGAATACAATGCCATTCTTGAGCGCGCCAAAGGTGGCCAATTAAAAATCCTGATGATTGCAGTTGAACGGTTTAAAAATGAACGGTTTCGTTCCCACTTGCAAAAAATGGACGTCACCCTGCTGGTTGTGGATGAAGCGCACTGCATCTCCGAGTGGGGGCATAATTTTCGGCCCGAATATCTGAAGCTGCCGGATTACCAGAAGGAGTTCAACATAGGGCAAGCGCTGCTCTTGACCGCGACCGCGACCGAACGGGTCATTGAGGACATGTGCAGTAAGTTCGATGTTCTCAGAGAAAATGTGTTCGTGACCGGGTTTTATCGCGAAAACCTTTTTCTGCAGGTTACACCGACGGCCGCTTCTGAAAAAAAGGAGCGCCTGCTGCAAAGAATCCGTGAAGCCCCCCAGGAACCGGCGATTGTCTATGTCACCCTGCAGAAAACGGCTGAGGAGGTGGCAAAATTCCTTTGCGCCCATAACATCAACGCGCATCCGTACCATGCCGGCATGGAAACCGAAAAACGGGAAGAGATCCAGAACAAATTCATGGAAGGGGCCCTGGCCTGCATCGTGGCAACCATCGCCTTTGGGATGGGGATCGACAAAAAGGACATTCGCCGAATCATTCATTATGATCTGCCCAAATCGATCGAAAACTACAGCCAGGAAATCGGGCGATCCGGCCGGGACGGAAAACCCGCCCTGTGCGAAGTGTTGGCCAACCGGGACAACATTCATGTTTTGGAAAATTTTATTTACGGCGATACGCCGGAGGAGTCTTCGATTCATCAGTTGCTGAAGATCATCAAAGAAAACAAGGGCTTTGTCTGGGAAATAAAAACGACAGCGCTTTCCAATGAACTGAATATCAGAATATTACCGTTAAAAACCTTGCTGGTCTATCTGACAATGGAAAAAGTGATTCGACCCAAGCTGACCTATTTTGCAGAATATTCGTTCAAATTCAACATGGAGCCGACCGCGATCACCAACGGTTTCGAAGGAGAGCGCAAAAATTTTGTGGCCACGATCATGGATCATAGTCATACCCGGAAAAAATGGACCACGGTCGATATTCCAGCCATCCTTGACAGTTACGAAACGGACCGGCAGCGAATTATCGCGGCACTGGAATACTTTGATGAGAAAGGCTGGATCGACCTCCAATCCAAACAGGCGGTGGACGTATACGATATTCTGACCCAGGCATTCGATCTCGATGACATGGCTGAGAAAATGGATGGTCTGTTTAAAAAAACTGCGGGAATTGTTCATTCTGTAAAAATGGAAAGGCGGTTCTGCCATACACCTCCGAATTAAAACCGCTTTCAAATTTTGAATTCAGAGAAATCACAAATGAATTTATTGAAGCTGTCGGAGAGCAGTTTAGCGTGGTAAATTTAACGAAGTTTCTTTGCGGTATTTATACGCCTGTTTTCTCGAAACTGAAAATAAAGAAACTGCCGTATTTCGGCATCCTTGAAAATTACCCCTTCCTGGACGTAAAATATTGGATTAATGTCCAGGACAAAACACAAGGTGAGCTCGAAAGTCAGGCCCGCAAATAGAAATTAGCAATCCGGTCGCTATTTTAAGTCCCTGATATAGCGACCGCCGATATCGCCGTGGAACTTGCCCTTGCCCTTTTGGCTTGGGTTCCTATATGGGGCACACGTTTTCGGGCGATAAATCCTAAAAATTGACGGCTGCGCGGCTTAACCATGCCTGCGGCGGCCGATAATCAGGAGCCGTGCCAGGTGGACAAGAGTAGAAAAATGGTTGTCGGTGCTGTTATCGGTATCGTTACCATTGTCATCCTGCTGTTCGCTGTTGTTCTTGTGTTACCAAAGTTAATCGAATCGGAAACCCTTAAGGCCAAAATCCGCAGTGAATTTTCCCGCACAGTCGGCGGCGAAATCGACTTTGACCGGCTTGATTTCACTGTATTCCCGCTTCCGCACGTGACACTTGACAAAGCGTCAGTGGTGCTGCCGAAAAAGTTAACGGGGTCAGCGGAAATGATATCCGTCTACCCCAAGATTCTGCTGCTGTTGTCAGGAAAAATCAGTTTCAGGGAAATCCGGGTCCGGCAGCCGGATGTGACCATTATCTGGCAAAAATCACTCGAAGAAAAAACGCCTGCAAAGTCCCCATCAGCAAGTGATTTTATGCGGCAAATCGTCTCGGTTTTTGTGACGCCTCCGGCACTTCGGCTCCCCGATGTGGACGGTTATGTGGAAAACGGGCGCTTCAAACTGATGTATGACGGCAGGGCGGCGGTTGAACTCGATCATATCGACGCCCGCTTAACGAATGCCGCCGGCAGTTTAACATTTCAGGTCGCAGGCACTTCTACCGCGGCAGAGAGCGTTTCCATCTCCGGTACAGCGGATCCACGGGAATCAAAGGGCAGAGCACGGATTCAGCTGACCCAACTTCAGCCGATCGTCATCAGAGACACTTTTTTCCCGGATTCTTCCTTGAAGATGAAGGCGGCACCCGTTGACCTGACCCTTGATGTCAATCTTGGCGGACCCGGTCAGATGCAGGCGGATATCGATGTTTCCGTACCGGAACTGACATTGGCCCGCGAAAACAAAATTGTGGAGATGCGCAAAAGGGAGTTCAAGGGACGTGTCGATCTCGATAAGAATTCGGCCGCGGTTTCGCTGGCGCAACTGGTTTTGGATTATCCACAGATGAGCGTCTCCGGGCATCTTATGTCCTCTCTTGACCATTCGCAATTGCGCATGGAAATGGAAGGCCGGAATATCGACGTCGAAGAAACACGGCAGGCGGCGCTGTCGCTTCGCAGAGACAATGATGTTATCCGCGGCATTTTCGAGGTGTTAAAAGGGGGCACCGTTCCGCAGATCACATTGACGGCTCAGGGGCAAGCGCTCAGTGACCTGGGGAACATGAATGAACTCGTCATCCGGGGTCAGATGCGTGACGGCAGCATCAGCATACCCGGCGTGCAGTTGGATCTGACCGACACCGCCGGCGATGTCGTCATCTCGCGCGGAATTCTCGAAGGGGAAAATCTCCGGGCGCGGCTGGGAAACTCGACCGGCCAAAACGGGAAACTAAAATTGGGCCTCGTCGGAGACGAGACACCGTTTCATCTGGACATAGACGTCGGGGCCGACCTGGCCCAGCTACCGCCGATTCTCGACCGCCTCATCGGCGATAAAGACTTTCAAAGCGAGCTGGCAAAGATTGAAGATCTGAAAGGCAACGCCAACGGAAAACTGGTGCTGGGTGAAGACGTCAACCATGTGGATGTGACGGTAACGGCCTCCGATATCCACCTTACTGCGCGCTACCGCGGGATCCCTCATCCGGTGGCGATCACCGGCGGGTATTTTTCTTACGCCGGGGTCGGCATCGGGGCCAGTCAATTAAGCGGCTCGCTTGGAAAGTCGACCTTTACCGACCTTTCTGGCGGTCTGGAATGGGGGAAAAAGGGCGACCTGGAGATTACATCCGGTCGATGCGCCATCTATCTGGCAGAGATGGTGCCTTGGTTGGCATCGTTTGAAGCGCTGCGCGAAACCTTAAAATACTATGGCGGTGAGAAAGGGGTCATCACGATTTCTGCCATAAACGTCAAGGGCCCGCTGCAAACGCCCCGGGATTGGCGCTTTGACGTCTCGGGCGAAATAGAAGATCTGATATTGGAGAACTTGCCCCTGCAGCCGGATCCGTTGACAATTGCGGCCCTCAAATTCAAGGCCGATCAATCGGAGTTTGCGTACACCGATGGCCGGTTCAGCCTGCAGGACGCGACTGTCAAGATGTCCGGTACGCAAAGGGACTATTTAAAAGGAATCGACGAAAATGTCAGCCTGACTCTTGAGGGCCGCCTGGGCCCCCAATTCATCGAGTGGTTAGCGCGTGTGCTCCGGGCGCCGTCCTGGCTGAAACTCCGGCAGCAGACCCTGTCGCCATCCAAACTGCGGTATGCCAAGGGTGAAAAAAACGCTTTCTCCGCAACCATTGCCACCCAGGAAGGTTTAAAGATGTCAACCGACATCCTGATAGGCGACGATGAGTTGGACATTCAAAAACTGTTAATTCAGGATCCTGTCTCGCGGGCAGACGTTGGACTCCATGTTAAGAACCGAGCGCTTGACCTTGCCTTTGACGGAAAAATTGATCAGCAAACCGTCAATCGACTCTTCAGTAAAGAGATCTTTTCTGCCGGATCGATCGAGGGAAAAATTCAGGCTCAGTGGGACCTCCAAAACCTTTCCAAGAGCAGTATGGAGGGTGAACTGAGAGGGCGGGATATCTTCGTAGCATATGATGCGGCCACACCGCTCAATATAAACTCCCTTGCCTTGCGCGGCGATGCGTCCAGGGTACGAATCGATGTGGCGGATTTGACGTGGGGCGAGATGCCCTTGAAAATATCAGGAACCATACAGCCGGAGCCCGATAACCGGTTGGGAGTCGACATGGACATCGCTGACGCTGCCGTCGACCTGGATCATCTGATTCAGGTGCTGAAAGACAGACCTTCGAAAAAGCAACCTCAGACGGGTCCCCAAACCCGGCCCTTTGCGGTAACAGGAAACATCCGCTTAGAGGCTGACCGGTTTACCTTCGGCGATTTTACTTTGAGTCCTGTGCACGCCGACGCCAGTCTGAAAAACGACCAAACCGATATCACGATAAAGGAGGCCGTGCTATGCGGTATTTCCATGCCGGGAACAACGACCTTGTCGCCGGAGACCATTCGGTTTGATATTAAACCAATGGCCAAAGATCAGGAGCTCAATCCCTCCCTGAACTGTATTTCCGGGGCCAAATCCAAAAGCAAAGACACGTTGTTAACGGACAAAACCTTCAAAGCCGATGGAACATACAGCCTGCAGGGAAGTTTTCAAGGCAATGGAAAAGCGGAAGACCTGCTCAAAACTGCCACCGGACAGCTGGAAATTTCGGCTGCAGACGGCCATATTTATCACGATGTCATTCTGCTAAACGTGTTGAAATATCTGAATTCAACCGAGCTCTTAACCGGTCAAACAGATCTGGCGAAGATGGATACGACGGGTTTTGGTTACCGCACTATCAACATTGAGGCCAGTCTGCAAAACGGCACAATAATGTATCATAAGATAATCTTGAGTGGCCCCGCGTTAGCGCTAACCGCTGCAGGTGAACACGATCTGCTCACCGGGAGGTTGGATCTGAACCTGCTGGTGGCCCTGCAGACCACCTTGGATCGCATCTTTAATAAAATCCCTCTGGTCGGAGGCGTTCTTCAGACTTTCAACACCATTCCGCTCAGCTTAAGGGGAACGCTGGATCATGTCCAAGTCTACCCGCTGTCGCCATCGGCTGTTGCCTACGAGCTGAAGAGGCTTATGGAGAACACCGCCAGGGGCCCGATTAAACTGATTCAAATCGGCAGAAAGTCCACCACTGATGATCAGGTGCCTTGAGAAAACCCATTACCCGGTCGGCGCCTCATCGGACTGCCTGATTAACGCCAACCCACCGATCCCATCAGGCGGTCGCTTCGGATAGCGGTTCTTTTTTCAGGACCGACTGCTTGAGAATTTCGAAAACATCCGCGCCCTCTGAAGCGGCTTTCGTCTCGCCTTTGACGACCCCCTGGAAATAATCGAGATCTTCTTTGTTGAGGCTCGACAGCTGCCGGTCGATCAACTTTATCTCGTTGTGGGCCATGCCGTAAATAACGGCCGGCCCAAACCGAATGTCCCCGCCCGCTTTTTCCGTGAGAGCCCCGATGATGTCGTGGTGTCGTACTTGAAAGACCTTGGGGGGCGGCTGGTAGCCGAGGATCTCAGCGAACATGGCCAGCACCTCGACCACGCCGTCGGCATAGCGGCTCTCCAGGGAGGCTTTGCCTTCGATGGCAATGTCGGCGATGTCTTCTGCCGTGTGGGAGAGGTCGAGCTGCTTGACGCAAGCTTCCCGCACGTGCAGGACCGTTGCCTCTTTGCGGCTCACCACCACGTCTTTGTCGTTGAGGATCTTGATAATGTTGCGGATGCTGACCATCTCCTTGAGAACGGGACTCTTGCGGATGATCACATCTTCGACGGTGGTATCATAGATCGTCAGGTCGTTGTCCAGGACCAAAATGAGGCCTTTTGTCGCGCCGTCGTTCTCAAGATACAAATCGAGGTCGCGTTCATGCCGGTGGGTGTAGCCCGCCATGTCGAGCAGGCGGCGCATGGCCTCCTTGTCAAGCTTGCGGCCGCTGTCCGGTGAACCGATAGAAGTGACCACACGATTGACCAACCGATCGATTTCGATTTTTTTGAGCAGGTTTTCTTTGTACGACATGGCAACTCCCTTCCGGTTTCAAGTTCGCAATTTCAACTTAATGCACACGGTCTCGTCTGTAAATACCTGAATCAGCTTGGCATTTGTCAACCGACAAAATTTTGCTTGATATTTCCGCTATTTGAAGTAAAAAGCATGAATTTGCCGTTTCGAGGGACTATCGATACCAACAGCGACAGGCTGAGGGAGGAGAAATATAGGCTTTAAGATAAAGATTTTGACAAGGATAGAGGTAGAAGTCTGTATTTTATCGTACGCCGCCGACCGACTACACAGTTCAAAACCTTATCGTAAAGCCTATAGGAAGAGAGGAGGAACATGGGCGATCACGTTACATTGACTTACGGCGGTAAAACTATCGAGCTGCCGCTTGTCGTCGGCTCCGAGGGTGAAAAGGCCATCGATATATCGCGTCTGCGCAAGGATACCGGTTTGGTCACGCTCGACTATGGGTTCGCCAACACCGGCAGCTGTTACAGCGACATTACCTATATGGACGGTGAAAACGGCATCTTGCGTTACCGCGGCATACCGGTCGAGCAGCTGGCGGAGCACTCTACTTTCATCGAAACCGCATACTTGCTGATCAACGGCATCCTGCCGACACGCACGCAATTGAACCGCTTTTCGGTCCTGCTCAATGACAATTCGCTGGTCCACGAAGACATGCGGGCTTTTTATGAAAAATACCCGCGGGCTTCGCACCCGATGGGCATTCTCTCATCGATGGTCAACGCCCTGCGGAGTTTTTACCCCGAACTGCAGAGCCTGGAAGAAGAGATCAACATCACCATGACCCGGCTGCTGTCGAAGGTCCGCACCATGGCCGCCATGTCGTACAAGATCTCCCGCGGACACAAGATGGTCTACCCGCGTTCGGACCTGACCTACTGCGCCAATTTTCTCAATATGATGTTCGACACGCCGGTCAAGCCTTATCGGCTCGATGGCGACCTGGTCGAGGCCCTCAATGTGTTCTGGATTCTGCACGCCGACCATGAACAGAACTGCTCCACCTCGGCCGTACGAGTGGTGGGCAGCGGCCGGGTGAACCTCTACGCGGCTATATCAGCGGGCATCGCCGCCCTGTGGGGGCCTCTTCATGGCGGCGCCAATCAGGCGGTCATCGAAATGCTGACCGATATTCAGAGGAGCGGCGGCAGTATTATGCCCTACATCAAGCGGGCCAAGGACAAAAAGGACCCCTTCCGGCTCATGGGGTTCGGTCACAGGGTCTACAAGGCCTACGATCCGCGGGCCAAAATCATGAAACAGATGTGTCACCGGGTTCTCCAGAGTCTCAAGGTGCACGATCAGCTGCTCGATATCGCCATGCAGTTGGAAGAGGTGGCGCTGCAAGACGCATTCTTCGTTGAAAACAACCTCTATCCGAACGTCGACTTTTACAGCGGCATCGTCCTGCGGGCCATGGGTATTCCGACCAACATGTTTACGGTCATGTTTGCCATCGGGCGCCTTCCAGGCTGGATCGCCCAATGGAAGGAGAGCATGGACGACCCCAATTGGAAGCTTTGCCGTCCCCGTCAGATCTACACTGGGCCGAAGAAGACCGAGTACATC
>JARROL010000064.1:0-12498 GCA_037383965.1 Desulfobacterales bacterium
CGTATCGACCCCGCCGATACAGCAGGGTCGATACAATGGAGAGGTAATGGAGGTGTTCGATGGAGGTATGCCAAGTCACCTCGTGAGACAAATACAAGCAAATTATATGCCAAAAATTACCATAACGACGCCTCGAAAAGTGGTGGTGTTGAAAAAAGGTCTACGGGCTCTCTTTAACGAAACGGTTCTGTTTGGCTGCGATACCGTATTTTCGCATCTGATTCCAGATGGTCACGCGGGAGACCCCCAGAATTTCCGCGGCCCGCGACTGATTGCCGCCGGCCTGATCCAGCGCTTCAATCAGCCGGTGTTTTTTTAGCTCGTCCTTGGTCCTCCCGGCATTGATAGCAGATGGTACTGCTACAGGCATCCCGGTAATGTCCGGCGGAAGGTCCCTGGGCTGAATCATGAGCCCCTGACAGGTGACGAAGGCGTATTCGAACGTGCTCTTGAGTTCCCGGACGTTGCCCGGCCAAGTGTGGGCCATCAACAGGTGCATGGCCTCCTTGGCGATGCCGTTGATTTTCTTATCGCTCTTGAGTTGAATGCGGCGGAAGAAATGTTCGGCCAGCAGCGGAATGTCGCTGACCCGCTCCCGCAAGGCCGGGACGTGGATGGGGATGACATTGATCCGGTAGAAAAGGTCTTCTCTGAACTTTCCCTGCTCGACCAGCCGCTTCAGATCGCGGTTGGTGGCCGAGATGATTCTGACATCGATGGAAATCGGTCGCTGATCGCCGACCCGTTCGATCACTTTCTCTTCGAGCACCCGTAACAGCTTGACCTGGGTAGAAAAGGGCAGGTCGCCGATTTCATCCAAAAAAATATCACCGCCGTTGGCCGCCTCGAACCGTCCCGTGCGATCCTTGTGAGCGCCAGTAAAAGCTCCCTTGACATGCCCGAAAAGCTCGCTCTCCAGCAACGATTCATTCAAGGCGGCACAGTTGACCTTGACGTAGGGCCGCTGCTGCGTTGATTTGGATTCGTGGATGGCCCTGGCGATAAGCTCTTTGCCGGTGCCGCTCTCGCCGAAGATGATCACGGGTGCATCCGACTGGGCGGCATTGGTGATGAGATCATAGACGCGCTGCATCGGCGCCGAGGAGCCGAGAATCCCGTGGAAGCCGTCTTCGGCCCGCAGTTGCCGTCTGAAAGCCTCGATTTGGGTGTCTTTTTCAATCAGTTCCGTGACGTCGGTCATGGTTTCCACACCGCCGATCACCTCGCCGTGAGCGTCGCGCAGCAGGGCCGCATTCTTGAGGATATGCAGATAGCGGCCGTCCTTGCGCTTCATGACGCAGCTTTGTTTGCGGACGTTTCCGATCCGGAACAACTGGCACCAGTGACACTCCGCTTTTTCGCGTGTGGCCTCGCAGGTGTTGCAGTGCAGAATCGTGCATGACCGGCCGATGATCTCATCCCTGGGGTAGCCCGTTATCGATTCAAAAGCGGTGTTGACCGAAACGATCGTTCCACCCGTGTCGACGATCATGATGCCGTCGTGGATCGTATCGACCACCGTTTTCCAATACGCATTCAACTCCTGGTCTATCATTTCCGGTCTCCTGTTAAAAAATTTAGCATATGTTAAATTTGTACTTTTAGCAATTTAACACTCAAAAACAAGGATTTTTACAGCCGGTTTAAAAATTTGTTGGCGTTTCAACCGGAAGTTTGGTCGAAGCGTGCTTTCAATTGTCAGTAAATACTAAGAAATCAAAAAAGATTACATCAATTTAGCGGTGGAAGATATTTTTATTGTGCGTGTGGCACCCAACTTGCTCATAGGGAAATTCAATGAAAGAAACTTTTCAAAATTCTTCCCCACAATGCTTACGAGCTGGTCGGCATGGACCGCGTCGAAGAAAAAGATCCGTATTTCAGGTTAATGCTGTTGAAGCGGTCGGTCGCCGGCTGTGCCGAGGAAGACGGTCGCATCCGTGACGGACGCTGCAACCAAACGTTTTTCGTAAACGCCGCTGAAGAGCGGTGGACTTCATCAAAAAACAAGGAGGATATCATGACAGAATTGAATCTCAGCGAAATTAACGCCAGCAGCACCGTCGACGCCAGGGGCAGTGCCTGCCCGGGACCGCTTCTCGAAGCCAAAAAAGGAATCGGCAAAGTTAAAGTCGGAGAAATACTGGAGATCTATTCTGCCGATTCCGGCACTCGCAAGGACATCCCGGCCTGGGCCAAAAAGGTCGGTCACGATTATCTGGGAATACTGGAAGTCGACGGGTACGATAAACACTTCGTCCGCAGAAACAAGTAGGCAGGAGCATTATGGCAACCAACGGCAACGGAGCAAACAAGGAAAAGATTTTAATTCTGGCCACAGAAAGCTGTGCCTATCCGGGTGCCGATTCCGTGGGGCAGGCCCATTCAACCTACCCCACGAACACCTATATCTTGAGGGTCCGCGCACCCGTACTTTTCCCGGAACACTTCTACATCGATTGTTTTAAAAAAGGAATCAGTGGCATCATCGTGATGTCATGCGGCGAAGAGTGCCCCTATGATGGTGCCTATAAGGCAATGGCAAAGCGACTCGACCGGGTCTACGCAAAGATGAAAGAACTTGAACTGGACATTCGGAGACTACGGCTCACGGCCATTTGTACCGTTTGCAACCGGGCCTTTTTAAACGAGGTCAATCAAATGAATGAACTGGTCAAAGAACTCGGGCGGCCGGTATTCACGTAGAGTTGATTTTCCGTCCAACGGTTGCAGACTCGCGGCACGGCACAAAAATACGGCCCGAATGGCCACGGTTTATTGTGTCAGCAGTATTCCAAGTGTGCATGAATGAGGAGAAATGAATGGAGGACACACGAGTTTTAGAATTTGATGCCCTTGTTGTCGGCGGTGGGATTGCCGGCTTGCAGTCAGCCCTCGATATAGCGGATCAAGGCTTTCAAGTGGCGGTGGTTGAAAAAGATGCATCGATCGGGGGCAAGATGATCCGTCTATCCAAGGTATTTCCAACTCTCGACTGCGCCAGCTGCATCACGACCCCTAAAATGGCTGCCGCGGCGCATCACAACAACATTTCCCTTTTCACTTACTGCGATTTGAACAAGCTGGGTCGTGACGGTGATCGGCTGGCAGCTTTTGTCACCCAACGGCCGCGTTATGTCGATCCGGCTAAATGCATCGGATGCCGGCAGTGCGAATACGCCTGTCCGGTGTACGTGGCGGATGATGAACAGGGCGGGTTTTCGGCAAGCAAGGCTATCTCGATTCCCTTTTCAAACGCCATTCCCCAGATCGCGGTGATGGACGCGGAAAACTGCATGCTGTGCGGCAAATGTTCCAAGACCTGTCCTACCGATGCTATCGACTATTTTCAACAGCCCGAAGACTTTGTCATCCGGTCCAAATCGGCGGTGCTGGCTACCGGTTTCGAGCTGACACCGGTCATAAACAAGCAACAATATGGCAACGGAACGATTCCCAACGTGATCACGGCTTTGCAGATGGAACGGCTCCTGGCACCGCACGGCCCTTATAACCGTGTTCTGAGGCCATCGGACGGCATGGAACCGGACTCGATCGCCTATATCCAGTGCGCCGGTTCTCGGGATAAAAGCATGGGCATATCCTACTGCTCGAGGGTTTGCTGCATGTATGCCATCAAACAGGCCATGCTGCTCTCTGGATCCCTGCCTCTGGCCGACATCACCATTTACTACATGGATATTCGGGCTTTCGGCAAAGGCTATGAGCAGTTTTATCAGAACGCCAAGGCCATGGGGATCGAATTTGTCAAAGGCAAGGTCGCCTCTATCAGCAAAGGCCAGAACGGTGGTGTCGCTTTGCGTTATGAAGCCCAAAACGGCGAGGGGGTAACCACGGCAGACCACGACCTGGTGGTCTTGTCACTGGGGATGATTCCAGGCTGGAAACCGCAGGGCGTCTGCCCGGTTTCTGAGGGGTCTGACCAGTTCATACATACGATCCGGCCCAAATTGTCCCCGACGGTAACCGACATGGAAGGTGTTTTTGTTGCCGGTGCCGCCGCCGGCCCCAAAGATATTGTCGACACGATTACCGAGTCCGGTGCGGCGGCCATGGAGGCGGCCAAATATTTGGAGCGCTTTCGGCAGACCCGCAAAGCAGTGGCGTGAAGATAAATGTGTTGCGGATTACGCGGCTCGGCTCAAAACCGCTAATATTAAACTTGCAGCACGCTACTCGGGACACGCAACAATCTTGATGGGGAGATGCAGGAATGACCGAAGAAAAGGTAAATATGGAAAAGAACAGTGAACAAGCCAAAGTCGGCGTCTACATCTGCTATTGTGGCGGCAACATATCCGATCATGTGGATGTGGAAGCGGTGCGCGAGACCGTTGCGAATTTGCCCGGAGTTGCGGCGGCCCGAACCAACATGTTCATGTGTTCCGACCCCGGCCAGGAAATGATCATGGAGGATCTGAAAAATGGCACCGTCAACCGGGTTGTCGTGGCTTCCTGTGCGCCCAGCCTTCACGAAACCACCTTTCGCAACACACTGATTCGGGCTGGCATGAACCCGTATATCTATGACCATGCCAACATCCGCGAGCATGTCAGTTGGGTGCATCACGGTCAGGCCGCCACCGACAAGGCAACCCGTCTGATTTCAGCGGCCGCCGCTAAGGCGCAGCAGCTCATTCCGCTCGAACCCATCCGGGTTGACGCCAAAGCCCATGCCACTGTTATCGGCGGCGGCATCGCCGGCCTGCAAGCGGCCAAGGATCTGGCAGAGCGGGGTTTCAATGTTGCGCTGATTGAAAAATCACCCTTTCTGGGCGGCCAATTGGCGCGCCTCGATCGGGTTGCCCCCACCGGGGAAAAAGCTCATGACTTGGTAGAAGAACTTGCCGGTCAGGTGCTGGCGGATCCTGCTATTTCCGTTCACACCTGTGCCACGGTTGCGAAGTTTGAAGGCTATGTCGGCAGCTTTAAACTCGGCCTGAAAAAACAGCCGCCACAACCGATCGACGCGGATGCGGGAACCGCTCCCTCTGCGCTTGATAATTTTGAACCGGGTACCTATGTGCCCTTTGCGGGGCTCTATCCGAATTCGGTACCGACCGCTGTTGAAGAGCTGACCATCGAAACCGGTGTGATCATTCTGGCCACCGGTTTCAAAACGTACGGGCCGCGCCGCGGAGAATACGGTTTCGAAGAATTTAAGCAGGTCATCACTTTGCCGGAGCTGATTCGGTCACTGGCCACGGCCGAAAAGGTAGGCGACCGGTTGGTGGTCGACGGCAGGGAAATCCGCAGTGTTGCCATGATTCACTGTGTCGGCAGCCGGCAAATCCCCGGCATTCACCCTGAAGACGAATCGGGCTGTCTGAACGAGTATTGTTCCCGTACCTGCTGTTCGGCCACGCTCAACGCGGCCAACACCATCCGCGAATCCTATCCGGGGACAAGTGTGTACGAGTTCTACCGGGATATCCGTACTTACGGCCGCGGGCAGGAGGAACTCTACGATCAGGCGTCTCGAAACAGGGTGGTGTTTCTGCGGTTCGAAGCCGAAGAATCTCCGCAGGTTATTGATAACAGCGCTTCAGGCGACTTTCCGCTGCGGGTCAAGGTCAAAGACACGTTGACCTTCGGAGAAGAAGTCGACGTGCCGGCGGACCTGGTGGTCCTGGCCACCGGAATGGAGCCCACGGGCATACCCGAACTGGTGGAGATGATGAAACTACCGGTTGGAACCGATCGTTTCCTTCTAGAAGTCCATCCCAAACTGCGACCGGTCGAACTGCCACAGGCCGGTATCTTGCTGGCCGGTACCTGTCAGGCGCCCATGGATGTCGGCGAAGCTTGCAACGCTGCCGGTGGTGCGGCGGTGAAGGCCGCAGCGCTGCTCGGTCGTGGTTATGTCGAGCTCGATCCATTCGTTGCGGAAGTGGATCTTGAAAAGTGCAAGGGGTCCGGGGCCTGCGTAGAGGCTTGTCTTGCGGATGGCGCTTTGCAGCTGTTCCAAATGGAAGTCGATGGTCGCCAAGTCCGTCGTGCCCAGGTCACACCGGCCCTGTGCCTGGGGTGCGGTGCCTGCGTTGCGGTTTGCCCGGAGAACGCCATTGATGTCAACGGCTGGACCTTGAAGCAATACGAGGCCATGGTCGATCGCATTGTCGCAGACGATGCGGCCGCCTGAAGCGTTGCGCTGGTTCAAGCCGAAACCGAAGAGATTTAGAAAGACATGACGCCATAAAATTGGTGGAGGAGATTTCGATGGGCCAGAACAAAGAGGACAAAAAGGCCGAAAAAGAAGCTGTGAAAAAACTCCGTGAAAGTCGGAAGGCATCCATCCAAGCCGCCACGAACCGGATGAAGACCCAGAAGAAGGCCATCAAGGCCATCAAAGACCATTTAGAGAACCATGCCCTTACAGTGCCGGAAATTGCAGCGGCAACAGGGGCCGACGCCGCAGAAACTCTTTGGTACATCGCTGCTTTGAAAAAATACGGCCTGGTCATCGAGGCGGAAAAAGAAGGAAGTTACTTCAAGTACGCTCTATCCGGGAAGCAGACCGCTGAAAATATCGATGAAACGGGAGCGGAACACCCGGTGTGATCCAAACGTCTGGAAAATCTGCGGATTTTCCTTAGGAGGAGAAAATGGCAGTAGTAGATCCGAATTTTGCGGAAGAAATTGCCCATTATGGAAACGAGAAGGCGCTGGAGTGTTTCAACTGCGGCACCTGCGCAGCCATCTGTCCGCTCATTTATGAACATTTTCCGCGCCGCATGATCCGATATATCCAGATCGGCGCCCGGGACCGTATCCTGGAAAATGCTCAGGACCTGTGGCGCTGCCTGCACTGCGGCCTCTGCACTCAGACCTGCCCGCGAGAGGCGGATCCCGGAGAAGTCATTCTGGGGTTAAAACGCTATGTTGTTGCGAACTGGAGGAGGTCTTGAAATGTATCATCCCAAGGTCATCATCGATCTGATTGCCGACAACGTCCGAAAAACGAAAAACCCTTTCGGTGTGCCAAAATTCGTCATCAACAATTGGTGGAAAGGGGCGCACTTGCACGGGCAGGGCGATACCCTGCTGTTCACCGGTCTGATGTACCAGTTCGTACCTTATATTGAGAAATCGACCACTTATCTGGCCCGCTATGAGGACACCAAGTGGGCCGACTACGTAAGCTACGCCAAATATATGCCGAAGCTTCTCTCGGGATTGGGGCTGGCTTCGATCACACCGGGTGAAGAGAAAAGAAAGTATAACGCCATCCTGCAAGACATCGCCAAAATATTGACCAAATCCGGGGTGGACTTTTTTTACAATCCCAAGTTGGATGATTATAGCGGGGTCCTGCTTTACGATCTGGGAGACCAGGAAGGATTTGTTCAACACGCGAAGTATGTCGCGTCCAAGTTGAAACAAAATGGCATCAAAAAGCTTATAACGGTGGATCCCCATACCACCTATGCCTTAAAGAAACTCTACCCTGAATACATCGGCGAAAGCTTTGAGGTCCACGCCTATTTTGAGCTGCTTAACCTAACATCCAAAAACGGCCCTCAACGGATTACGTTGCACGACCCGTGTTTTTACGGCCGATACCTCGAACTCTCGGATGTGCCTGCAAAAATACTTTCCGGCATGGATATCGAGTGTGCACCGATCAGAAACTCCGGTTTGTTTACCCACTGCTGCGGGGGACCGGCAGAGTCGATGTCCCCGAAACTTTCCAAGGAGGTCGGAGAACGGAGAATAGAAGAACTCGAAGAAACCGGCGAGCCGATTGTCGCCATGTGCCCGATTTGCCTTGGCAATCTGCAAAAAGCCGGTGCCAATGTGGAGGACCTGTCGACGGTGATCGCTCGCAATGCTGCCTAATGGACAACCAACAAATTGTTTCTACACCCTTTTTTTGAGGATTCAAAAAACTAAAATAGGAGCCGTGAACAATGACCGAAAAACAAGAAAAAATTCTTTATTTGTGTACCTGCGGAGAAGATCGATCTGAAATGGCCCACGTCCCCTTTGTGCTGGCCAATGCCGCCTTGGCGATGGACATAAAGGCAACGATTATTATGCAGGGTGACGGGGTCCATATCGCTAAAAAGGGATATGCCGACACCATGCCGCGCGGCGGTGGGTTTCCGCCCATGAAAGAACTGCTCGCGTCGTTTATTGAACAGGGTGGGCAGATCAGGGTGTGTGGTCCCTGCATCAAAGATCGCCATATCTCGGAGTCCGATCTAATCGAAGGGGCTGAAGTCACTGCTGCCGGGTCCGTTAATTTAGAAGCCATCGAATCCGATGCGGTGTTTGTATTTTAATGAGCAATTTCACGTCACCGAATTGTTCCATTTATTTAAACTAGCGTGTCACAGACACGCAAAACGAGAGATACGATAAGTGAGGCATTGCCATGGAAAAGGCAAGACCCAAATTCCCGCCCAACAGAGTTACCGACCTGATCGACTTTAAGAAAAGCGGTTCATCGGTGACATGCCAGGTCTCATTTGAAATTCTGCCGGTAGAGTTTGCCCATCGCAACAATCCGTTTCAGGCATTCATCTTCCTGAGTCGCTATGCGGGTGATGTCGACGGTCGGGAATACCAATTTAGAAAATGCTATGCCCGAGGCTGTCCTCACAACCTGTGCCCTCACGTATCCCAGGCTGTCATGATTGCCAACCGGTACCTTCAGCGGGATTATCGCCGACTGGAAGAAGGGGGAATCGACATCGAGCGGCGGCTCTTCACTCTGCCGGACATGATGGTCAAATATGACCAAGCCCACGAAGAGTATGGTTCGGTGATGGCCATTCACGACTATATCAATCTGGCACGGGAGGGCAATGATGTGTCCGTCGACATCAATCTGGAGCACGTACCCGCTGTTGAACACTTTGCCAACACCACCAACGCCCAGATTTTTCTAATGGTCGACTTTGTCATCACGAGTTTGGGCAAGACCAGCCGTATCGAACGTTGTCTGGCCTGTTATCCGGAGACAAGAGCCCAAGAGGAAAAAATAGAAAAGGTGAACATCGCAAACGAACGCCTCAAGCTTCTTTATGCCGAGTTCGAACAGGCCTCAGTAAAATATGAAAAGAATTTTTTCTAAACAATTTTTTATTAAGAGGAGGAAAATACGTGCACGCAACCATTCAAAAACCGATCGAAGAGATTGTCCAGTTTATCCGACCCGGGGAAAAGGTTTTCGTGGTCGGATGCAACAATTGCGCCTGGAAATGTCACTCCGGCGGCGAAGATGAGACCAAGGCCATGGCCGAGCGTCTGACCAAGAGGGGCGTCGATGTGGTCGGACATACCGTACCGGGACCCCAGGGTATGTCTCTTTGCAAGCTGGATCATACCCGCAAGGTACTGACTCAGGACTATGCCGAACCTGTAAAAAAGGCCAATTCTTATCTGGTGCTGGGTTGCGGTCAAGGGGTGCACACGGTCATCGATGCCACTGACGGCGGGATGGTGCACCCCGGATGCGACACGATTTTCGGCGGAGAGACGGTGTCCGAAACCGAAATCAATGAATACTGTTCACTATGCGGCGAATGCATTATCGAGTTTACCGGTGGTCTTTGCCCAATGACCCTGTGCGCCAAGAGCCTGCTCAACGGCCCATGCGGCGGGGCCGAAAACGGCAAGTGCGAGGTGGACCCGGATCGCGACTGCGGATGGATTCTGATTTACGAACGGCTCAGGAAACTGAACCGTCTCGATTTGCTGCAGCCGTATCAAGAGCCGAAGAACCATGCGAAGTGGAGCCGGCCGCGCAGTTTGAAGGTAAGTCCGCACGAGGCCACCTTCTGTTCCATGGGTGGCAAGATCACCGTTAACAATCAGGATTAACAATCCCGGCCTTGACGCCGTTATGAAAGATTTACAAGGAGAACCATCAATGAAATTAGGCGAATTGTTCGATAAGGGCGAGTTCGTGGTAACGGGTGAGGTCGGTCCGGTTAAAGGGGCCATCCCGCGAGATGAAAATTTTGTTCCGTCCTGCGTTAAAGAAGCAGAACATTTGAACGGATGTGTGCACGCGATCAACGTAACCGATAACCAGAGCGCAGTGATGAAACTCGGTTCTTTGGCCGCCTGCGTTCGGTTGAAAAAAAGCGGACACGAACCGATTTACCAGATCACGTGCCGGGACCGGAATCGGATCGCCCTGCAGTCGGAGCTCCTGACCGCCTTTTCACTGGGGGTCGACAACATGCTGCTGCTCACCGGAGACCACACCAACCTGGGTGATCACAAGGAAGCCAAGCCGGTTTTCGATCTCGATTCGGTGCAGCTGGTCAAAATTGCTACGGGGCTGCAGGCCGGCAAGGACATGGCCGACAATGAGCTGTTGAACGCGCCCGATTTTTTCATCGGCGCCGTGGTGAATCCCAACTTTCAACCACTTGATCTACAATTGATGAAAATGGGGAAAAAAGTGGAAGCCGGCGCTCATTTTTTTCAGACCCAGGCCGTTTACGACGACCGGAGCGTCGATGAATTTGTCGAGAAAGCGGCCCAATTCGACCGTCCCGTCCAGTTGGGCGTCGTCCTTTTAAAATCGCCCCAGATGGGCGCCTATATGAACAAATACGTTTCCGGTATTACCGTTCCCCAGGATTGGATCGATGAAATCGGTTCAGTGAACAAAAGCGACCGCAAGAAGAAGGCGGCCGAAATGATGGGCCGATTCATTAAAAAACACAAATCCAAATTCCAGGGCGTCCATATTATGCCCCTGGGGTGGAGCGATGTCGTCCCAGATATCATGGAACAGGCCGAGATACAAATCAATCGTAATTAAACGTTCCGGATTCGGAAACTGACTTCTTGCGGGGTTCATCATGTTGGATGTAAACCATACGTCTATGGAAGAAAGAGTGGCAACGCTCGAACAGCGGATAGTGCATCTGGAAGGCGAACTGCAGACCGTTAGAGAGAACATGCCCAACGATCAGCTCTCGATGGTCGTCTTCAGCGGAGATCTCGATCGGATTCTGGCAGCCTTTATCATCGCCACCGGTGCGGCGGCGATGTACGAGAAAGTCGTCATGTTTTTTACCTTCTGGGGAACATCGGTATTGCGGGATCTGAAAAAGACCGTTACCAAAAAAGATCTGACCGCCAGGATGTTTGGTCAGATGCTGCCGAAAGGCGCCGGCCAATTGAGGCTTTCGCAGATGCACATGGCCGGGCTCGGCACCCGGATGCTCAAAGGCCTGATGAAAAAGAAGGGTGTGATGTCACTTGAAGATCTCATGAAAACGGCGGCTGAATTCGGTGTCGAGATCATTATCTGCGAAATGTCGATGGATCTGATGGGTTTCAGTATGGGGGAATTCATCGACTATCCCAATGTCTCGTTGGCCGGGGCGGCTAATTTCCTGGGCGAAGCCGCTAACAGCAAAGTGACGCTTTTCATCTAGTTTCCGTCCCAAAATGGCCCTTTCCCGCAATTTCTGCGTCAATCTCGCCTTGGACGTGACAGGCCTGGCATCGCTTGTGCGGCACACAGAACCGTCTGCATCCGCGCAATGCCGCCTATTTCCTTGAACTTGCGGGAAATTGCACATTTCTGGATCGGAAACTATTCAGTGTCCTTTATGCAACAGCGGATGGACACTATATAATTTTATCGGATTGCATTTTTCCCGGTGAATGTGTTAGTGGCCATTATATTTTAATATCTTTCAACCCGACAGCATGAGGAGACCATCAAATGACCAACAACGTCGTGATTGCGTTGTCCTGCGGTACAAATGACACCAACCGCGCCACCCGCGCCATTCACCTGGCCACCATCGCCCACAAGGAAGGCAAGAATACCACCCTTTTTCTTTTAGATGAAGGCGTTTATCTGGCTAAAGAGGGGATCATCACACACGTGCGGGCCGCCACCGGCGATGTGGCCGATGACTTGCTGACGTATCTCCAGGCCCACGAAGTGCCGATTTTGGTCTGCACTCCCTGCGCTAAGGCGCGGCAGATCAAGGAAGAGGATTTGATCGAAGGCTCCCGCATGGCCACCGCGGCCGAATTCATCAACATGTCCTGCGATGCCGCCGTCATCAGCCTTTAACACGTCCCAGAATAGAATCGTCCGTAGCGTGCGGCTTACCAGATGTTCCATAATGCTGCATTATTCAGCTTGAAATTTGACGATGACAATGGTCAGGTCGTCCTCCTGCTTCAGTTCGTCGCGGAATTCTTCGGCGGCAGCATGCACAGCCAGCAAGATATCGCGTGCGGTTTGGTCGGCGTTTTCTCGAATCACTTCTTTCAGGCGATCCTTTCCGAACAGTTCGCCCCTTTCGTTACCGGTTTCCCATATGCCATCCGTGCCGATGAACAGGACTTGACCGTCCTCGATGGTGGTGGATGATTCGCGGTACGGTATGGCCGCATCGACTCCCAAGGGCAGGCCTTTGCCCTTCAGGCTGACAAAAGCCTCTGTAGCAGGATCATACAGCAGGGCCGGGTCGTGACCGGCCCGCACCC
>JARROL010000065.1:0-10731 GCA_037383965.1 Desulfobacterales bacterium
TATTTCCGCTGCCACTCGAACTACTGACGCCCTTCATCGAACTCTACAAGAAGGCGCGCACGGTCGATGAGCCGCAACCCCAAAGCACGGCCGGCGCGACGCCGCCGCAGGAGTAGCGGCGGCACCATCAGAAATTCTCGGTGAATACTTGGATCCTATAGATTACGCCGGGTAACCGGGTTTTAAAGCGCTCAAACAGTTGATCACTTTAAAACCCGGTCACCCGGCTCCATATAAAGGTTCACCGAGAACAGCTACAGAACAGTATTCGCTATTGACATGCCGAAATGAATTGGTTTATGTATCCCAATTTTAATTAACGACTGTTGGACATCCGTGCTTTATTGAGGACGGGCCGTTTTACAGCGGCCGGCTGTGCGTCAAGACCGGACCGACACTCTTTGGCGGAGGCTCTGCGGCTTCCGCTTTGTGCTTTGTAGACAGAAGGAGAAAGGAGCGACAGCGGATCATGGCAGCAAAGAAAAAGGCGGAAAAGGAAAAGCCCTTGGAAAAGATGACGGCCAAAGAGATGCGCGAGATTGCCAAGACGATTTCGGGCATTACGGGCGTTCATGGAATGAACAAGGAAGAACTGCTTGCGGCCATCAAAATGGAAAGGGGAATCGCCGATGACAAGCCCGGCAAAAAGAAGAGCGGGGAGGTCCGCCAGCTGAAGCAGAAGATCAAAGCACTGAAGGTTCAGCGTCAAGCGGCACTCGAAGCCAGCGACAAGAAGATGGCCACCATTTACCGGCGTCGCATTTCGCGGTTAAAGAAAAAAACCCACAGTGCTTCTTGATGCGCGGGTGGACGCGTTATGATCGATCCGTCATCAGTGGCTTTTGACATCGACGGAGTGGTTGCCGACACAATGGCGCTCTTTCTCGATATTGCCCGCAAGGAATACCGGGTCAACGGCATTCGCTACGAGGACATAACCTCTTATCTTCTGGCGGACTGTCTCGACATGGACCCCGCCCTTATCGACGCCATTCTCAACCGGATCATGGCGGGCGAATACACGTCGCCGCTTGAGGCCATCAACGGATCCGGCGCAGTGCTGTCCCGTATTGCCGGTTACCGCAGTCCCCTGCTTTTCGTTACCGCACGGCCGCATCCGGGGCCCATCTCCAAATGGATGTGCGATCTGGTGCGGATGGCACCGGAGACCGTGCAGGTGGTGGCCACCGGTACCTTCGAAGGCAAAGCCAAGGTGCTCCTCGAGAGCGGCATCCGCTTTTTCGTCGAAGACCGGCTGGAAACCTGTTACCACCTCAAGGAAGTAGGCATCGAGCCGGTTCTCTACCGGCAGCCCTGGAACCGCGAAAACCACCCGTTTATCGAGGTCGACGACTGGCAGGAACTGGAAAACCTGATCGCTTTTTAGCCAATGGAAATACGATCCGTCGAAGAGTTGATCAAATCTTTTATCGATATTCTGTTGGCCGAAAAGGGGTACTCGGCCAACACGGTTCGGGCATACCGCAACGACCTGCAGGAGTTCTTTGAATTTGTTATAGAACCAACTGACGACGGCAGCCGGTCGCATCGGCAAGCGGGCTTGACGTGTCCCCTGCCCGAGGTGGATCCTTTGACAGTCCGAAAATATCTCGGGCTGCTCCACCGCCGTAACAAGAAAACCACGATCGGCCGGAAGCTCTCGGCACTGAGGTCATTTTACCGTCACCTCTTGAAACAGGGACTTATAGAAAGCAATCCGACGGATATGATCCTGACACCAAAACAGGATCATCCGATCCCGCACTATCTCGTGGTGGACGAGATTTTCCGGTTGCTCGATTCGATTCAGACCGACGACCTGCCGGGTCTGCGCAACCGCGCCATTTTCGAAACGTTCTACTCCTGCGGACTGCGAGTTTCGGAAGTCGCGGGTCTCAATGTGTTTGCCGTCGACCACAGCACCGGGATGGTGCGTGTGTTCGGTAAGGGATCTAAGGAGAGAATAGTTCCGATCGGCAAAAAGGCACTCGAGGCGATCACCGCCTACCGTCGGCGTTTGGAGGTTGAAGCCGATGTACCGGCCGAATCGGACGGTCCGATGTTTCTAAACAAGTACAAGGGACGATTGAGTTCGCGTTCCATCGCCCGCATCCTGGACAAGCTCGTCCGGACCTGCTGTTTGATGGTGCCGGTTTCACCGCATGTTTTGCGACACACTTTTGCGACGCACATGCTCGATGCGGGCGCCGACCTGCGAGCGGTCCAGGAACTGCTGGGTCACAAGAGCCTTTCGACCACTCAGAAGTACACCCACGTCAGCATTGATAGACTGATGGCGACCTATGACAAGGCCCATCCCAGGAAATAGACGGTGAAACAGTACTGGTGCCGGGTTGGACATCTGCTAAAACCCGGGGCCGCGACAAATCCCGGCTGACCGCGGGAGGAAGGTTAACCATGAAAACACGCGGGACCACAATTCTGGCCATCCGGCACAAGGGGCACACGGTGGTTGCCGGTGACGGGCAGGTAACGCTGCAGAGTTCCATCATCAAGCATCATGCCCGCAAAGTCAGGCGGATTTACAATGATAAGATTATCGCCGGTTTTGCCGGTACGGCGGCCGATGCCCTTAACCTCTCCGAGCAACTCGAAGCCAAACTGGAACGCTACAACGGCAACCTGATGCGTGCCGCGGTGGAGCTTGCCCGTGATTGGCGCACCGACAAATACCTCAGGCGTCTGGAGGCCGTGATGATTGCCGTGGACGACTCCCGGATGTTTCTCATCTCGGGCAATGGGGATGTGATCGAGCCAGATGATGGTTTGATCGGCATCGGTTCCGGCGGCGTCGCCGCCCAGGCCGCCGCCGCCGCTCTGGTTAACAACACCGAATTGGAAGCCCGCAGGATCGCGGAAGAGGCGATGGCGATTGCCGCTTCCCTCTGCATCTACACGAATCAACAGATAACGGTCGAGGAACTTTAAGCCCGGACCGACCGTGAAACTTTTTTTCAGGTGACACCATGATTCATCTCAAACCGACCGAGATCGTTGCAGAACTTGACAAGTACATCATCGGGCAGGACAAGGCCAAACGGTCAATGGCGATTGCCCTCCGGAACCGCTGGCGTCGGCAGCAGGTGCCCGACGATCTCAGGGATGAAATCGCACCGAAAAACATTATTCTGATCGGCCCGACCGGGGTCGGTAAAACCGAGATATCGAGACGCCTGTCCCGGTTTACCGATTCGCCCTTTACCAAGGTGGAGGCCTCCAAGTTCACCGAAGTCGGTTATGTCGGTCGGGATGTCGAATCGATGGTGCGGGATCTGGTGGAAGTGACCGTCACCAAGGGAAAATCCGATGAGAGTGAACGGGTGCAAGAAAAGGCCAGACAGAACGCCGAGGAGCGCATGCTCGATCTGCTGCTTCCCCGTGGTGGACAGCCCGAAACCAACCCCGGAACCACCGCACCGGGACCCCAGGAAATCACGGCGCTCACGGTGGCCGACAAGGTGTCGCCCACACGCGAGAAGCTGCGTCGGATGCTGCGCGACGGCCGGCTCAACGACCGCTATGTCGATCTGGATGTGGCCGACCGCTCGATGCCGATGGTTGAGATATTTTCAAACATCGGCATGGAAGAAATGGGCATCAACTTCAGGGACATGCTCGGTGGACTATTGCCCAAGGGAACCAAACGGCGCAAGGCCAAGGTTGCAGAGGCCATGAAACTCCTGACTCAGGAAGAAGCCCAGAGCCTGATCGATATGGAAAAGGTGGTGCGGGTTGCCATCGAAAAGGTCGAACAATCCGGCATCATCTTCCTGGACGAGATCGACAAAATCGCCGGGCGCAGCAGCGGTCAAGGGCCCGACGTCTCGCGGGAAGGCGTTCAGCGGGACCTCCTGCCGATTGTCGAAGGCAGCACGGTGACGACCAAGTACGGTCCAGTGAAAACCGACCATATTCTTTTTATCGCCTCGGGCGCGTTTCACGCAACCAAGCCTTCGGATCTGATTCCCGAACTGCAGGGCCGTTTCCCGATCCGGGTCGAACTCGATTCCCTGGGCCACGAGGAATTTTACAGAATACTGACCGAACCGAAAAACGCGCTGCTGCTTCAGTACATGGAATTGCTCAGGACCGAGGGGGTGGAAATCGTCTTTGACGATGATGCGGTTCTGGAGATCGCCAGGATTGCCAAGGAGGTCAACGACAACACGGAGAACATCGGTGCGCGGCGTCTGCACACCATTCTCGAATACCTCCTGGAAGATATTCTGTTCGATGCTCCCGATCAAACCGAAAAGCGCGTGGTCATCACGCATGAGTATGTCGTCAAACGGTTGAAAGGGGTCAAAGACGATGAAGATCTGAGCCGCTATATTTTATAAATAATTATGGTTTAAGGGGTAAGGCCGAAGGGTTTAAGTTTGAGGTATTAGGTGTAAGGTATAGGATGTCATGTAAAGGGTTTGAGGTGTCGGGTGTAAGGTATAGGGTAAAAGAGGGAAGGGCGATCGGCGGTAGGTGAACGGCAATATAAACTTTTCAGATAAAAAATTTATGAAACGCAGCGGAGCTGCTCAAAAACGAACAGCAAGGAAACAGGGGTGACCGCCCATGAACGAAGAGGTTGCCGGCATACTCATCGAATCCCTGCCGTACATCCGGCGCTTTTCCGGGATGACCCTCGTGATCAAATACGGCGGTCACGCCATGGTGGACGACCAACTCAAGGAGGATTTCGCGCGTGACGTCACCCTGCTGAAATTTATCGGGCTCAACCCGGTGGTGGTGCACGGTGGCGGGCCGCAGATCAATTCGGTCCTTCAGCAAATGGGCATCCAGTCGACGTTTGTCAAAGGCATGCGCCTGACTGACACCCCGACGATGGATGTGGTCGAAATGGTGCTGGGGGGCAAGGTCAACAAGGCCATCGTGGCCCAGATCAACCGACAGGGCGGCAAGGCGGTGGGCCTCTCCGGCAAGGACGGCGGCTTGATCCAGGCCAAGAAGCTCCACATCGTCTTTCAGAACGACGAAAAAACGCCTCCGGAGATCATCGATCCAGGCCACGTGGGCGAGGTGACTCTCATCAATCCGGATTTGATCAACACCTTGGCGCAGCACGGTTTCATTCCGATCATAGCGCCCGTGGGGGTCGGCGAGAACGGTGAGACCTACAACATCAATGCCGACATGGTGGCCTGCCGGGTAGCAGTTGCTCTGGCGGCCGGTCGGTTGATTTACCTCACCGACGTCGATGGTGTGCTTGATGCCGACGGCAAGCTGATTTCGTCCATCGATGCGCTCACTGTTCAGCAGTTGAGTAAGGCGGGGATCATCTCGGGCGGCATGATCCCCAAAATCAATTATGCGCTGGAGGCTCTGAAACGGGGCGTGGAAAAAGTGCCGATCATCAACGGCAAAAAGCGTCATTCCCTCCTGTTGGAACTCTTCACCGACAGGGGTATCGGCACGGAAGTGACGATGGCATGATAAAACGGTCACTAAAATCGAGATATCCTTTAGTTCGAAAATTATGCTTGGCTATGCGAGATTTTTGCGTATTTGTTGTTTCCAACAACCCGTGGTGCAGTGCACCGCCGGCTGCTGCTTCGGTTTCATACGGTGCAGAACTCGGCGTCAAGCGGACCTAACCCCATCGCCAGCCCGGTTCTAAAAAAATGACCGCTGCCGGTTGAAAGCCCCTGAAGGGCTCATCGTGTGTGTTCGTAGGCGATGGGGCAAGGCCCGCTAACCGCCTCAAACAGCTGCGCCTGCTTCAACCGAAACAACAGCCGGCTCCCATCGGTGAAATGACAGGACGCTGAAACGGCAGAACCAATGATTTTCATGCACCTTAGCGGCCCGATGGGCCATGACTGTTTAACTGACAAAACTGACCTAACCGACTCAACTGACACAACCGCCCGAGGGGCTAACTGACAAATGCCCAGCGAGACCATCAAGAAAGCCGACGCCTTCATTGCGGCGACCTACAAAAGGTTGCCGGTTGCATTGACCAGAGGTGAAGGCTGTGTGCTCTGGGACGAATCCGGCAGGGCCTATCTCGATTTTGTGGCCGGTATTGCGGTCTGCAACTTGGGGCATGCCCACCCGGCCGTCACTCTTGCCGTAGCCGATCAGGCGGCTCGGTTGGTGCACGTTTCAAACCTTTTCTACACCCAGCCTCAGGCCGATGTGGCTGCCCTGTTGGTGGAAAACAGTTTCGCGGATCGGGTCTTTTTTTGCAACAGCGGGGCTGAAGCCAACGAAGCGGCAATCAAGCTGGCCCGTAAATATTTCTACGAGAAAAATGATTCCGACCGCTTCCGGATCATTGCCATGGACAAGTCGTTTCACGGGCGCACCATGGCGACCCTTTCGGCAACCGGTCAGGAGAAGATCCGTAAGGGGTTCGATCCGGTGCTCGGCGGGTTTGATTTTGTGCCGTTCAACGACATCACGGCTCTTGAAGCCAAGCTCGATCACAAAACCGCCGCCGTGCTGCTCGAACCGATTCAGGGCGAAGGCGGCGTGCGCTGCCCGAGCACCGGCTATCTCGAAGCCGTTCGAGAGCTTTGCGACGAAACCGGCACGCTTCTGATTTTCGATGAAATCCAAACTGGGATGGGGCGGACCGGAAAACTGTTCGCTTATGAACACTTCGGCATCGAGCCGGATATCATGACCCTGGCCAAGGCTTTGGCCAACGGCCTGCCGATGGGCGCAATGCTGGCCCGTGAACAGGTGGCAGAGGCCTTCGGGCCGGGCTCCCATGCAACCACCTTCGGCGGGACGCCCCTTGTGGCGGCAGCATCCCACGCAGTCCTGCGCCAGATGCTCGAAAACGACATTCCGGAGACCTGTCGCACAGCCGGCGCTTATTTTTTCGACCGGTTGTTGCAGCTCAAGGAGCGGCACCCGATCATCGAAGAGGTGCGCGGCCTGGGACTGCTGCTGGGATTAAAACTCGCCGTCGACGCCGAACCGGTCGTTCTGACATGCCTGAGAAGAGGTTTTCTGATCAACTGTATTCAGGGTGACATCTTGCGATTCGTGCCGCCGTTGATCGTCACGACGCAGGAGATCGATCGGTTGATCGACTGCCTGGACGACGTTTTGACCGACCTCGTGCGCGGTGAAAGGACGGCGGTACAGTGATGCTGCAGGATCAATACAAAGGAGAAGCAAGTTGACGGAAAAAATAAAAAAAGTCGTTCTGGCCTATTCCGGCGGTTTGGATACCTCCGTTATCCTCAAATGGTTGATCGAGACCTACCAATGTGAGGTGGTCACTTTTTCGGCCGACATCGGTCAAGAAGACGATTTCGACCAGATAAGGGAAAATGCCCGCAATACTGGCGCATCCAAGATCTACATAGAAGACTTAAAGGAAATTTTTGTCAGAGATTATGTCTTTCCAGCCTTTCGCGCGAATGCCATCTATGAGGGTCAATACCTGCTCGGCACTTCTCTGGCCCGTCCGTTGATTGCCAAGCGGCAGGTTGAAATTGCCAAGCTCGAAGGGGCGGATGCCGTCAGCCACGGCGCCACCGGCAAGGGAAACGACCAGGTGCGCTTCGAACTGGGCTATCTGGCGCACGAACCGCACATCAAAATCGTTGCGCCCTGGCGTGAATGGGACCTGACCTCGCGCACCGCTCTGATGGCCTTTGCCCGCAAGCACGGCATTAAAGTGCCCACCACCCACGAGAAACCGTATAGCACCGATTCCAACCTGCTCCACATCAGCTATGAAGGCGGCGTGCTTGAAGATCCGTGGGAAGCCGCTCCCGAGGACATTTACACCCTCACGGTGTCACCGCGCAACGCGCCCGACACACCCGAGGACATCGAGGTAACGTTTCAGGCCGGAGACCCGGTGGCCGTCAACGACCACCAGCTTTCACCGCCGGCCTTGCTGGCGGAACTCAACCGTTTGGGCGGGCGGCACGGTGTCGGTCGGGTCGACATCGTGGAGAACCGCTTTGTCGGGATGAAGTCCAGGGGGGTCTACGAAACGCCGGGCGGCACCATCCTGCGGACGGCCCACATGGCGATGGAGTCGATTACACTGGATCGCGAGGTGATGCACCTGCGCGACGGACTTATCCCGAAGTATGCCGAGCTGATTTACAACGGATTCTGGTTCGCGCCCGAAAGGTCTGTTCTGCAGAAACTGATCGATGAGACTCAGAAAAATGTCAACGGCCTCGTGCGACTCGAGCTTTTCAAGGGCAATTGCCGGGTTCTGGGCCGCAAGTCCGATGCCTCCATTTACCGGGTCGATTTCGCGACATTCGAGGACGATGCCGTATACAGCCAGAAAGACGCCGAAGGGTTTATCCGGCTCAACGCGCTTCGGCTGCGCATCCAAAAAATGCTGTCGAACCGATAAAAACTTAAAGTCATACTTTATAAAAATATTTTATCGCAGAGGCCGTTAATGGAAGACAAAAAATGGGGCGGTCGCTTCACTGAAAAAACCGACCGTCGGGTGGAAGCCTTTACGGCTTCCATCGATTTCGACAAGCGCCTGTATTCCTACGACATCGACGGCAGCATCGCACACTGCCGCATGCTGGCCAAGACCGGAATCATCACGGAGGACGAGGCGGCGTCCCTCGTCGAAGGTCTCGGCAAAATCAAACGAGAGTTGGACCGGGGCGCATTTCAATTCGATGCCGGTCAAGAAGACATCCACATGCACATTGAAACCCGGCTGGTGGAGGAGGTCGGCAAAGTCGCCTTGAAGCTGCACACGGCCAGGAGCCGTAACGACCAGGTGGCACTGGATGTGCGCATGTTTCTAAGGGATGAAACCGTTCGAATCATCGACCAGTTGATAAACCTGAGAAAGGTGCTGGTCGACCTGGCCGAGCAGACCATCGATATCGTTATGCCGGGATACACCCATTTGCAACGGGCCCAACCGGTGTTGTTCGCCCACCATCTGATGGCCTACTACGAGATGTTCACGCGCGACACGGAACGGATGCGGGACGGGTTGAAACGGACCGACGTCATGCCTCTCGGGACGGCGGCGCTTGCAGGGACGACCTATCCGATCGACCGCGAGGTCACGGCCGAATTGCTCAACTTCCCCAAAATATCGTCCAACAGCCTCGATGCCGTCTCGGACCGTGATTTTAGTCTCGAATTCCTATCGGCCGCCAGCATCTGCATGGTTCACCTGAGCCGGCTTTCCGAAGAAGTGATTCTGTGGTCGACGGCGGAGTTCGGATTCATCGAGCTGCCGGACGCCTTTACCACCGGCAGCAGCATCATGCCCCAGAAGAAAAATCCCGATGTAGCGGAACTCGTGCGCGGCAAGTCCGGCCGCGTCTTCGGTAGCTTGATGGCCCTCTTGACCATCATGAAAGGCTTGCCGCTGGCTTATAACCGCGACCTGCAGGAGGACAAGGAGCTTCTTTTCGGCAGCGTCGACACCCTCCAAGCCTGCCTCGATATCTATACCATGATGCTTCCCAAAGTTAAGGTGAACCGGGAGGTCATGCGCACGGCCACACTGACCGGATTTATTAATGCCACCGATTTTGCCGACTACCTGGTCGGAAAGGGGTTGCCCTTTCGAACTGCACATCACTGCGTGGGACAGGCGGTCGGCTACGCCCTTGCGCACAAAAAGGAACTCCACGACCTTTCAATGGACGAGCTCAAGTCATTCTCGACGCTGATCCAGGAGGATGTCTTCGAGGTATTGTCGACAGAGGCGATGATCGATCGCCGACGGTCGGCCGGTGGCACCGCCACGGAAAATGTGCGTGCAGCCATAGCGGCGGCCAGAGCCACCCTCGAACCATAACGGGATTGGCAGTAGACGGAGGAGCGATGGCAGGCGGCGGAGACGGCCGGATGTGCCAACCGCAGCAGCGCTTCTCACGCTTTGCATCGGTGCGGTTCTGGCTGCCGTGACGTCATCCGGACTGAAGGAAAAGAGATGAATGTGAAGCTGGTTTTCGGGCGATTGCTGGTCATCCTGCCGGTGATTTTCGTCGGGCTTCAGGCTGGCTGCGGGAAAAAGACGCCGCCGGTGCCGCCGCGTCGCTACCGGCCGCCGGCTGTGACGGATCTGAGATATCAATTGGACGGTCAAGCTCTCACCTTGTCATGGTCAATTCCCGAAACCAGAGACGGTGATGCGGCGGCTCCTGTCGGTTGCTTTGTCTACAAGGCCAAACAACCGCTGGTCAACACAGATTGCCCGAACTGTTCGGAACCCTTTTCACCAGTGGCGGATCTTCAAATTCAACAAGACGCTTCCGGCAGCAGTTTAACCGGGACCATGACCTACACCGACATGCTGGCCCAGGGATTCATGTACACCTATAAAATTGCGTGCTATGCGCGTGACGGCGGATTGGGAGCGGATTCAAACATTGTCAATTTTAGTTACTGAGCGAAAACAGCAGCCATTCCAATATGCCGATCTGCCGCGTTTCGCGTCAACCTGATCGTCAGTGTCGTTTACCCGGCCAACCGGCTAACCGTCAAGCGGGCGAACCGGCCAACCAATAGAGAGAACACAATGCACCATTTTCACTATCGCCACGATGAACTTTTTTGCGAGGACGTTGCCGTTAGAGAAATTGCCGAAGCGGTCGGTACACCGTTTTATTTATACAGTCGCGCCACCTTGGAACGTCATTTCAGAGCCTTTGACGGCGCCTTTGCGAACACAAACCGTCTGGTGTGTTTCTCGGCCAAAGCCAACGCCAGTTTGGCGATTTTAAC
>JARROL010000066.1:0-11925 GCA_037383965.1 Desulfobacterales bacterium
GGGGATCGGCCCAACTGATCCGATCCATGAGACTCTAACAGATCTCCAAAAGGCAGCCCAGAGGTCCGTATCGAAACAGGAACCGACAGCTTGGACGACACTTTTGTGCTGCGCATGTGGGCTTTGTCCCCGGTAAGTATGGGCTATTGACCGTTAGCGACGATGGTTGAGGCATGGACGCCGAGACTCCCTCACACCTTTTCGAACCGTTCTTCACCACCAAGGAGTTAGGCAAAGGCACCGGGCTGGGGCTGGCGACTGTCTATGGCATCACCATTTCAACCTAAAGATGAGGTTTGACTTTCGGGCAATGCCCAAGGTAAGGCTAATATATCCAGATCCAATATGCAGTTTAAATGTAAATTCTATTAGTTACGCTTGTGGTAAGAACTCGAGCGCACAGGATAATGAAGGAATCGAACAATGACGGACTCAATTACAATGGCACTCGAGAAGGTTCACTCCGGTGTTGGGCAAGGCAGCGTTTTAGATCAGATAGATAAACGCTATCGTAAACAGCAAAGACTGACATTGTTTGAAATGCTCGAAAAAGTCGATAACAAAGCGGTAGAAAATTTTCCGGTCGTTCTATATAAACATATTGCCCAAAAAGGGAAAAAACAGCCGGCTTTATTGCGCTTCTCCATACCGCTATGGATTAATCATGATGAGATTTTCTGGCAATCGCTCGGAGATTATGTAATTCTCGCAGTGCATCGAGTGAAAGACTTAGATTTCGATAGGGCCAGAGGCCGAATGAAGGTGGCCTATTTTGCTAAAATAAAAGGCCGAATAAAATATCCGCAAGACATCAAGGACATCATCCAGAAAATAGCTTACCTTGTAGATACCGAGGCGTTGCCAACAGACTTCACACGTTTCCGGCGCATGGCAGAACGACGTGGCAGTCTGGGCGAAATGAGCAAAGAACAGGCGGCACTCATCGGCGCGGCAATAAAGTTTATCGAAATAAAGTAAGGAAAGAGCTGGATAATTTAGATGGGATAGCATTCCATCTTGTTTGTGATCTCAAAAAATTCAGCCACCACCTACAAAGAAAGGCCGATCGACGTTAAACAGGTGGCCGAAGAACTGGGCATCCAGTACGTGCTGGAGGGCAGTGTTCGAAAGGCAGGCGATTCTGATATGCAGTTATACCGCGACGACAAGGCGCAGGGCGCTCCCGCCCACACCCCATGAGCCGCAGGCCGTAAGACATCTCGATCCCCATCCCCTTTACCGCATTATTTTGCTGTGAGAAAAAGATTTTGGTCTCTGTTACCGGTTGTCTGCGCATAGCCATACACCTTTGTCCCTTTCGCTTTACCCAAACCATTATCCCAAAGCCTATAGTTTGAGTGAAGCCAAGTCCTCGTTTTTTGCGACCGGACTCTTGAAAGATGGGACGGTGGACTATTTCTTTACGAAGCCGTTTGACATAAAAAACGTCTGTGTGATGCTCACTGAAGAGGCCCCGGCCGCCTAACCAACTTATTTCTTCTTACGCAGATCCGTGATCTCATTCGGAAACAGCCTTCCATTCCGTTGCCGTCGCCAAAGGATAAAAAAATTCCCACGGCACGGCCGGATGTATCCTTTTGATACGTCTATTAACGTGGGAAATGCTCAACGGTGTCAGGGTGCTTAGCGTGAGAACTCGGTGGTCAAGCTCGTATCAAGAAAAATTTTGTCAGACAAATGGATGCATTACTAAGATTTCTTGATCGACGCGAACACCATTATCTTCGAAGACGACGATCGCTATATCCTCCGTCGCTTTTGTCAGTCGGAGATCCACCAGAGGCCCTTTTCAGGGATCCCCTTTCGTCCGGATACGGATAAGCGTGTTTTCTGGTCCCGACAGCAGGTGCCCTCCGGCATACTGCAGAAAGACACCGTCGGCTTGTCTGAACCAATAGCTGCCGTGCCATACAAAAGACAATGGACCAATGGGCGAGACATCGATTCTACTGCTGGAATAGTTTCGACCGTTGACGAAAATCTTTTCGGTGCCTGATCGCACGGCCTTTAATTTTACCGGTTCGAGGTTGTCGCTTCGGATCAGCCAGAAGCGAAGCGCCTTCCGATCCGATTGCGCAAACGGTTGCAGAGCGTAGGAGAGCGGTTGAAACCAGGGCGCATCATCGATATGGTGCCGTTTCTGAAAAGGTTTGCCCTGCCGATGCCCCTGGATCACCAGTATTCGCCCGTCACGTTGCGCATGTACCTCTACGTTATCTCCACGATAATTCCACTCGACGGTGGCACCGGACGTTGCACACCGGTTGTAAAAATGTTCATCGGCCCGCTCTACCCTGATGACGACCTGTTCGCCTCTTTCAATCACATATTCTATTGGAATCACCTGCGATCCTGTGGTTTCTGCATATGTGTAATGCTCGATTGCCGGCCGTCCGGTTTCAGCTGCGGCAGACGGCAAGCTTCCCACGGCAATCCAGGCGGCCATCCAACGACCGACCCAGACAATCCACTTCGCGGTCGTATTCATTTCTCGTACGGGCGAACTGCGTTTTAAAGCGTGCAAGAGAAAAAGCTCCGGGTCAACCCGCGCAGCGGGGAAAAGGCAGCCTCTTCGGCATCAGAGAAAGGGTAGCTCGTGGTTGCCTCGTGGCTGGATATGTAGCGCACGCGTTTTTCACACTTTAAACAGATGGCGTTGTTCTTGTCCTGATCCATCATCTTGCATTCACGACAGGGGCTGATCGGCATCTTTTGGGTCCTTTGCAGCAAAGGGTTCAAACGGGCTGGTAATAAGGGCCAGCGGTGCGCAGCATCGGGTGGACGGCTGTGTACAAATTAGGGCCGGCTTCGAGACATGGCCCGGAAGTCGCGATGTTTCGGCCGTATTTAATCGTAATCTATACTCGTCGGCTGTTAACGTATGATTAGAAGAGAATTAAAACATTAAGAAAGCAAAGGAAATAAATTATGAAGAAACAGGCCCCGAAACCCAAAAATTGGATCCGATATTATGATGACCGCGGCATACTGGATGAGATCACAGATGAATCCATCGATTTAGTATTAGACGAACACCTGCGCGATGAAATTCTTTCAGGCAAGTTTAAAAGGAAACTGAAGAACATCACCATCAAGATTGATCCGCTTCAAGTTCAGGCCATTAAAAAGCTTTCCACTATAAAGTCTATTCCCTACCAAGCACTCATTCGATTTTGGCTCGCTGAGGGAATCAAATCGGAGATGGATTCGGTACTCAAATAGGATCATGTCAATGACGACCTTATTTACCCCAACGTATCGATAGGTTGTGCTTCAGCTGAAGCTGATACACGACGAACTGTTTTCGATTCGCCCGTTTCAACAACGCAACTTCTTTTCATTCTCCGCAACGGTCATCCTGTCGCAAAACCCGCATCGCTAACCCCTTCCTAACGGCACGCTCATCAGGGCCTCATTTTAAACCATAATAATAAGCGGTTAATTGGTGCTCATCCACACTGATTCAGCCTATGAAAATTGCTCTTGCCACTGATGCCTGGCATCCGCAGATTAGCGGTGTCGTCACGACCCTGACTCAGACGGTTGAGCACCTGCGCCGCATGGGGCACGATGTGTTTACCATCCATCCCGGCTATTTTTCAACCGTTCCTTGTCCCACATACCCACAGATCCGCCTGGCCATCAATCCGCGGGCAAGGGTTTCCCGCATGTTGGATCGTTTCCAGCCCGACGCGATCCACATCGTCACCGAGGGGCCGATCGGGCTCTGCTGCCGGCAGTACTGCCGCAGGCAGTCCCTCAGCTTTACGACCTCTTTCACGACCCGTTTCGACGAATACATCGAAATGCGGTCTTTCATTCCTGGCCGGTTTGTCTTCAGGCTCTTAAAATGGTTCCATATGGCATCTTCAAGGGTAATGGCAGCCTCGCAACCCCTAAAGCGGGAATTGGCGGGAAAAGGCGTCACTCACACCGTTCTTTGGCCGAGAGGTGTCGATACAGACCTCTTGCGCATAAGGGACAAAGGATTTATACCGGATTCACGTCCGGTCTTTTTGTATGTCGGCCGGGTGGCGGTCGAGAAAAATATTGAGGCGTTTCTCACTCTGGATTTGCCGGGAACCAAATACGTGGTGGGCGACGGCCCGCAGCTCAAGCGCCTGATGCGAGCCTATCCAAACGTACGGTTCGTCGGCGCCAAAAAGGGTGAGGCGCTGGCGAAGTTTTACGCGGCTGCCGACGTTTTTGTTTTTCCCAGTCGAACCGACACTTTCGGAATCGTCATGCTCGAGGCCTTGGCCTGTGGCGTCCCGGTGGCGGGGTATCCAGTACGGGGGCCGGTCGACATCATCAAGCAGGGTGAGACCGGGTTTTTCGGCGAGGACCTGCGCAGCTCCGCCTTGCGCGCTCTCGAGCTGGACCCGAAGAAATGCCGCGCATTCGCCGAGCAGTTTTCATGGAAAAAAAGTGCCGAACAGTTTGTCCATAACCTTGTTCCAGTGACGCAAACCCCCGTTCCCATTCGAGGCAACCCAAGCAGGGCCTATGAAATTCCTGATTCAATTTGACGACGCTCAGGCGCTTGATCCGGGCGTCGTCGGCCGGAAGTTCGCTTCTCTGGCGCGGGCTTCCCGCCTGGGTTTCGAAGTCCCACCTGCGGCGGCCGTCACCACCGAGGCCCATCACTTTTTTCTTTCCCACCGGTGCTGGCCCGACGGTTTGGCCGCGGAGGTGAAGGCGGCAGGTGATATGCTGGGGCTGAGCCGGGGGTTGTCGATTCGTTCTTCGGCCGCGCGTGAAGACCTCGAAGAGCAGAGCTTTGCCGGGCAATATCGCTCTTTTCTGCGGGTGGAAAACGGCGACGATCTGCGGGACAAGATCGAAAAGTGTTGGCTCAGTGCCGAGGAGGAAAATGTCCGCAGTTACCTGCTGGCCGGCGACCAGGGGAATGCAGCGGGGGAAATCCCGTTGATGGGGGTGGTGCTGCAGCGCATGGTGCATGCCGTTGCCGCCGGAGTTGCCTTTGGCCGCAATCCATTGAACCCCGCCCGCAACGAAATCGTCATCGAGGGTATCGGTGGCTCGGGCGAGTCCCTGGTCAGCGGTCACGTCTCACCGCATCGCGCATTTGTCAACGGTGAGGGGCACCTGCGGATCGATCTGCCGCCGGACGCCGGACCCGCGGCGTGCCGCAGCGACTGCCTTCTGGCGGAATCCGACTGGCGCCGGGTGGCCGCACTGCTGCGACGTCTCGAGAAAAGCGTCGGCGAGAGCCCGCTGGACATCGAGTGGGCCATCGACGGCGACCGTACACTGTGGCTGCTGCAGTATCGACGCATCACCACTATCGAGGAGGGGGCCCTGACCGCGCCGCCGGGAACCTGGACCCGCAGGATTGTCGACGACCTGTGGGCCGATCGCCTGACCCCGTTTCTGGCAGACATCATGCTGCAAAACGAGCCGCGCTTCAATCTGAACCGTGTTTTGAAAATTGTCGGCATACCGGTGGTTTCCCCGATGCTGGCGGTGATCAACGGATACCTGTATCTCAACTGCGCCGGCCTCCGATCGGCCGTCGCCCGTTTGCCGAGTCGGTTGCGGACCGCAGATGTGCGGGCCCTGTTTCCGCACGACGGCGAGGTTGACGCCATTGCCGTGCCGGGAGCGTCGCAGCTCGCGGCGACGTTGCTGCGGGCATTGCTCCTGCCGGTGTTTCAGCCCGAGGTAAACCCGCTGCTCTGTCTTTGGTTGGCCCGGGGTCGACGGGCGAAGATCCGCCGCCGGCTCGACGGGGTGCGGGCCATGGCTGGCACCACCACCGGGCAGTGCCTGAACAAGGTACGCCGCGCTCTGGAGGTCTTTCTGCAGATCCAGATCTGGAACCAGTGGCCCTATGGTTTTGCCACTTTTTTTACGCTGGTGCTGCGCTGGCTGATGGTCGACTGCCGGGGGGCATCCCACGCCGCTTTCCTGGCCCGCATCAGCCGGGGGGGCAATAACGTAACGATCGACATCGAGCGGTGGTTCCGCGATCTGGCCGGACACATCAGAAACGACCCGGAACTGTTGGCGCTCTTTCGAACCCACGATCCCGAAGCGGTGCTGCGGCTGCTGCCGGTGCGATTCAGGGCCGAGCTGGTTCGGTTCCTGGCCCTTTACGGCTGCCGGTCGCGACACCGAACCCTCTACATCAGGCGCTGGGCGGAAGCTCCGCAGGAGGTCATCGGTATCCTGCAAGCACTGGCGCAACGGCAACCCAACCCCGTTGAGGTTGCGGAACGAACCGCGGTGGTCGACGGCAGCGATCGTCTTTCCGAGCGCAGCCTGCTGTCGTCGGTTTTGCTGATGATGACCCGCCAATTCCTGGACCTGCGGGAGGACCTGCGCTTTTTGCTGGATGAGGCGTTGTTCGAGATCAGAAAAGCGCTTCTGGAGGTGGGTGGTCATACCGGCCTGGGGGATGCGGTTCTGTTCCTCGAGTTGGCGGAGCTGGAACAGCTCGCGGGCGGCGAAACGTCTCTGGAAGACATGCGCAGACTGGCCGTGACGCGGCACCGTCGCTTCCTGAAGGGTGGGTCCGCGAGTTCGTTTCTCGTGGACGGCCGGCCGACAGAGACGTTCACCACCGGTGCCGGCGCTGTCCGGGGCATCGGTACCAGTGCCGGTCAGGCCAGCGGGCCGGCCCGTATCGTCCACGATCCAGGGCGCGCCGACATTCATCCCGGTGACATCCTGGTGGCCGCGAACACCGATCCCGGCTGGACGCCCATACTGAGCCTGGCGGGTGGATTGGTGGTCGAAGAGGGGGGACTCCTGAACCACTGCTCGATCGTCGCCCGCGAACTGCGCATTCCGGCCGTAGTGGGGGTTCACAACGCCACCCGTAGGATCCCGGAAGGCGCCCGAATCGTCATTGACGGCGGCCAGGGGCTGGTGCGGATCGAGGACAACCACCAATAAAGCACCCGGACATGACCGACATACTGCCGATCAGCGTCTGCATCTCTTTTGTAAGGTAAATTTATATTGCCGCCGGCATGGTTATTAAATTCAGTGAATTAACTTAAATGTTTATTTGCTGTATTTAATGAGAATCTTCGAACTGAATTCCATATGAAAAGAACGACTGGATTCAAAGACAAGGATTTTAAAGTCAAGCTGGGTTCAATCGTAGACAGCGACGCGCGAATTTATTTCGCCCAGAACCGTTTCAGCTATCTGATAGAAAAACTTAACGCCGTTTCGGCTCCAGGCCGATGATTCGATTTCAAACTTCGGTTTGACAGCATACCTGCGGCCTATCTCTTCATTTTTCTTTCCTGTTTCCGATTGATTTGATGTGGTTTGGTACACGGCTTTACGCCCGACGGGAGAAAACTTTGACGGCTGAAAACTAACGACCGTCCCAGTGGGGGACCCGGCCCGTCTGCGTCCAGGCCTCACGCGACAGGCTGTCGATGTCCTCCCAGTGTCCGTTTTCAATCCAGACGGCAATCAGCTGCGCCGTATCCGGGTAGCCTGCCGGCGCGTTCGGCGGCAGCTCCAGCCACAACTGAACGGCTTTGCGGTCTAGGCGATGCATGACCCTTGCCAGTTGAAGCTTCTTTAGGGCCAGCGCATTGGAAGCCTGTTCAAACTGGCCCTTGAGGGGTTTGACCAACAGTTTCTTGCCGAGCTGCAGGGCTTCGCCGGCTAACTCGAAACCCGCGCCGCAGATCACCCCGTTGCAATCCTCCAGGTCCTGCAGAAAGCCGCTGCGCGAATAAGGACGAAGGTGCAGGTGGCCCTTGTCGACCGGAGAATTGAGTTTGTCGATGCCGTAGATGAAAAAGCGATGCGTAGTGAAGAGGGTCAGCAGCATCTGGACTTCGTCCGGATGATCGAAGGGCAGGTAAACAAGCACCTTGTCAGCCTTGACCGGTCGTGAACCGTCGAGATGCCCGGGAATGATGGGGGGCAGGATCGGGTGGCCGAAGTGGTGCCAGTGGAGTCCGACGGGATGGTCAGCAGGGGCAAACGCCTGCAGCAGCCGGCGCGTGAAAGGGTTGGCACCGGCGATCGGAATGTCATAGTAGAAGGCGTATTGGTGACCGATGCCGATGCTCGGAATTCGAAACCGCCGGGCAACGCGGGCACTGAGCGGTTCATAGTCCGTGATCACCAGATCGACACCTGAGGCGTCGAAATCGTAGATATCACGGTAAAAGCGGGGCAAATTGAGGGTAAAAACGGTTTTCAGATACTGCATCTGGCCGCGGGAGGTCTGGAAGGTGAGCCCCCGGCGAACGTCGAAAGGCTTGAACACTCGATTTCTTTGAGGCCCGAAGGATCTCTGCCGCTGAAGAGCACCCGCACCTCGTGGCCCCGGGACCGCAGCCGGTGGACGACTTCACGCGAACGGCTGATGTGCCCGTTGCCGGTAGCCTGGATCCCGAAGAGGATTTTCATCCGGTCGCCGTTCTCCACGCGGACAGGGGGCTATCCAGCAATTGTCAACCCGCACCATCCGCACAGCAGTCCGATAACGATCCCGGCCAGAATATCGGTGGGGTAGTGCACGCCCAGGAAGATCCGTGAAAATCCCACCAGTAGAGCCCATGCGAAAACCGGCAGGGTTAGGATCGGAATGAAGCAACTCACCAGCGTGGCCATCACGATGGCCGCGGCAGTGTGCCCTGAAGGGAAGCTGAAGCGGTCGCTGGGGACGGTCCGCCGCTGTACGGTCGTCAGCGCTTCACAGGGGCGGTCTCGTTTGATGCAGTTTTTGAGGAGTTTGTAGAGCGGCAGTTCCAGTGCAAAAGCCGCCAGGGCGGCCAGCAGAAACTGAAGGGCCACCTCCGGATCGAAGAAGAACATGACAAACGGCAGGGCCGGATAGTAGTAGCCGTTTCCACTGTGGGATATCCAGGGCACGGCGATCGACACCAGTTTTTTCCCATCCAGGCCGAAAATTTTGTTCAGGCAGACCACATCCCAGTATGTTACGCTGTTTACCAAGGTTCTCATGGTCACCCCCTTCTGTTGAGAACCTAGAGTAAACCCCCAAGATTAGGGCCATACTAGGATTGTGTGTTTTTTTAGTTACCTTCACCGATTCATAATGAAAGTAGTGTCTGTACTGAAATGGTAGATTTCGTTCCCGGCCAAGGCCGCAGCGATTGTGAAACCGCAGGCGTAGCCAAGCTACGTCGAGGATTGCAAAGAGCGAGAACGCGGGCCCGGACCGAAAGATGTCGTTTCAGGGCGGATACTATCTTAAAGTCCAGAGCGGATCACCAAATCCGTGATCGGGCCGCGCGATTTGTCGCCTTTCAGCACGAGGTGGGCATATATTTTACTTCCTTTGAACTTGTTGACCACCCAGTTCATGCCGTTGTTGTCGACATTCAGATAAGGATTGTCGACCTGGTGGATATCACCCAGGCAGATACACTTGACGCCCTCCCCCATTCGAGACAGCAGCGACCGGCACTCGTTGCGGGACATGTTTTGCATTTCGTCGATAATGACCACCGCGTTTTCGATGTTCATGCCCCGGATGAAGGCCAAGGGCAGGAGTTCGAAACGCTTCGAATTGTATTTAGGCGGGATTTCGATCGTATCGGCAAATATGCGGTTTGCCGGACGCAATTGGTGCAGTTTCAGAATCAGGTCCGACATGTAACGCGTGTAGGGTTCCATTTTTTCTTCGAGTCGTCCGGGCAGGTACCCCAGTTTCTGACCGATTTCGATCATCGGCTTGACCACATATATTTTTTCGTGGGTCTTCTTTTCAAGCGTCTGGTAGAGGGCCGATGCCAGCGCCAGAAAGCTCTTGCCGTACCCGGCGGCGCTCTGGATGGTGACTATCGGGATATCGGGGTTGTTCATCAGTTCGAGGGCCAGATTCTGGTACACGGTGCGGGGGAGAACGTTCCAGGTCTTGAGCTGATAATCGATGATCTTCTCTTCGGTGGCACCGCAGAATACGGGTTTGCCTGTGTCGTTCCACTTGAAACTGTTGGGGATGATGTCATCCGGATCGGTTGTGAATCCCGTGTAGCGCTCGGCTTCGGACTTGGAGGGGACCGATTCCTTGTAGTTCTCACTGCGGATGCCGTAAATCCCGGCCTGGAGTTGAAACACCCTGTCGTTGGTCACCAGGATTGGTTCTATAAGGCCGCTGGTGCGGATTTCTTCCAGGATGTGATTGTCTACCTGGTTTGAGAAGGAATCGGCGACATGGTCGGTCTTCAGCAGTTTAAAGTGCTCGGGAAATTCGGAGATGTGGTGAATCGCCTTGTTGGCGATGTGGCCCAATCGGGGGTCTTTTTTGAACTTATTGAGCTCCAGAAGAACGTGGTAAGGGATGTAAATGGTATTTTCGTTTCCGTTTCGCAGCTTGAACAGTGCATTGGGGTCTTCCAGCAAGACATTCGTGTCCACTACATAGTGCTTGGCGTTTTGCATGTAGCCACCTTTCTTGAAACGAAATTGTTAAAGAACTGTTTTTGGGTGCGGGCATTTTAGCCCGACCGACCCATTCTGCCACCATATATAGCATACGGTACAGAAAAATACACTATAAAATGTGTCCGTTTGGGATTGCCAGAGTGAGCGGTGAGCCGGTTCGTGTGTATATTCTGAAATGAAAGTCATGGTACCCGGAGCGTGGCACCGCCTGCGGGGCCTGCTGTCGATCGTGTAGAAAAATTACATCCCTCCGGCCAACCGGACAGGCGGGGTGTTGCCGATGATTCCGCGAACAGGCGGGCCGACTGCCCCATGCGACGGCGGCGGTCTTTGCTGCTGATCAACAGCTGCAGGGCTTCATAAAGATTGTCGGCATCTTTGGCTTTGACCACGATGCCTGATCGCTCCGGTGATGTTTTTTCGCCACGGTTCCTCCATGCGGGGTGCGATTCCATGGTGATCAGCGAGACGGTCGATGTCGGCAGGAGTCAGCTGACGGAGGATGTGTTGAAGACACGCGTTGGTTTGATCGTTGCGGGCACCGTTCATTTCGAAATTCTTGAACAATAACAGCAGCTTTTCAATATGGATGACGGTGAGACGATCATTGACGCTGTAAAGGGGATGCGCAAGGATGTGGAGGATACCGGCCTCGATGAGATAGTCCACCAGTTCGTAAATGTTCTCGCGGACCTTTTGGATGTCCCGGTGCTGGGCTTCGTCGATATTCAACGCCAGGACGTGAATCTTGCAGCGGTCCTCGGGGAAATAGGTCGTGATTTCTTCGCTGACGAAGGCGTACGGCAGATGGGCGATTTCCAGCGCGCCTTCGATGCGGTTGTGATCCGTTATGGTGACAAGCGTCATGCCCCGTGTTTTAGCGATCTGATAAATCTCGTGCGGTTCGGTGAAACTTTCGGGGCAACCCAATTTCTGAAGAATCCATTGGGAAGGGCGGGTGGAGAATTTCGAATGGACGTGTAAATCGATGCGCGTCGAACCTGTTCCATCTGTCGGCACCTCCCGTCTGAAGGTTTAACCTGCGGTGTGTCTCAATTCGGAATCGTTGCTACCTTACAATGACCCGGGGGTGTTCAGCGGATATTAGGCACGTTTTAAAATTTGATTAGAAATGATCGAAAGCCTGGCAATGTTAGGCTAAACCTATCATATTGTAGATGACACAGGGTGACCGGATTCTCATACCTGCATGGAGGGATTAAAGCGCTCAAATGTTAATACCTTTTGAATCCGTTCACCCGGCTCCGTTTTCCAACACTGCCGGAGACACTACATGCGTACCGAGGAGCGCAACGGTTGCTTCCGCGTTCCGAAAAGTTGCAATCAACCGATATGATCGTTATTTTTTCCGACTCAAGATAAAATATCCAGTATCTCAGCGAGGCGGGTCGAATGAGTTAAAGAAGAGTTTTCTGGAAAGCTCGATGCTGCACATGGTTCATTCCGGTCACCATCTGGCGGATTCCCGGG
>JARROL010000067.1:0-10504 GCA_037383965.1 Desulfobacterales bacterium
GCGGCCTTCATTGCGGCCAATGGGGGCCAGTCGGAAAACCACATCCTCAAACAACTCCACGTAGATTCCCCCCAGTCCAAACATTAGCAAAGGCCCGAATATCGGATATCGGTTCATGCCCAGAATTGTTTCGGAGCCGGGTGGGGCCAATCTTTGAACCAAGACCCCCTCGATATTGGCATTGGGATCGTATCTGGACGCGCGGGTGACAATATCGTTAAAGGCTTTCTGAACCGCCTCACGATTTTTGAGCCCCACCATGACACCGCCGGCATCGGATTTATGCAGTATTTGGGGGGAGACGATTTTCATCACGACCGGATAGGTGATCTCTTCGGCGATGTCAACGGCTTCACGGTCGTCTTTGGCCAGCCGTGTCGGCAGCACGTTGAAACCGTAGCATTGAAGCAGATCCGTTCCGTCCAATTCACCCAAACGGGTTTTCCCCGCCGCAAGACAGGACTGGATGATCCGATCGGCCCGCTCTCGATCGTGCTGGAGCGTCAACGGGGCCAGCTGCTGGCGGCTCACCCACTGGGCGTACTTGTAAAGGGTCCCGAAGGCCTTGGCGGCGTTTTCCGGAAAGCTGAACACCGGATAGCCATGCTGCTGCAGATATTTGACCCCGGCCGAGACGTCGACGATCCCCATGAAGCTGCACAGGATCGGTTTTTGGGAACCCCTGGCCACGCGTACAATCGCTTCGGCGGTGGCCAGCGCGTTGGTCATCGACTGCGGCGTTAAGATCACCAGGGCCCCGTCTACGCCCTCATCCTTTATGACCGCTGACAGCGCGTTTTCATAACGATCCGGCGAAGCATCACCGATGACATCGACCGGATTGTTGAGGTTGGCGGTTTCGGGAAGATGGCTGGAGAGGGCCGCGACGGTATCTTCCTGAAAACGGGCCAGTCTGAGACCGGATGAAACCGTCACGTCTGTGGCCACGATTCCCGGTCCACCGGCATTGGTGATGATGGCCACCCGGTTCCCGTGGGGGACCTTTCGGCGCAGTTTGCCGAGAGCGCTCTCCTCTTTGTAGGCAAAAGCGCTCGCAAAATCAAAAAGCTCGTGGATTGATTCTGCACGGATGATACCGGTCTGCTTGAAGATCGCATCGTAAACCGCTTCGGATCCGGCCAGTGCGCCGGTATGCGAGGCAGCCGCCGCCGCTCCGGCCATGGTCCTGCCGGATTTGATGACCAGCACCGGCGTTCTGCGATAGCCGGAAGTAATTTCTTTTACCGTTTCGACAAATTCCGGGCCCCGGCGCAGTTCTTCCAGGTAGATCATGATGACCTCGGTGTTCGTGTCCTCGTGCAGATAGCGCAACAAATCCAGCTCGTCCACGTCGGCCTTGTTGCCGATGGAGATAAACTTTGAAAACCCGAAGTCCCGGTCGGCGGCAAAATCCAGAACGGCCGTACACAAGGCACCGCTTTGGGATATAAAAGAAATTTTACCAGGCTTTGGCATGCGCGCCGAAAAACTGGCGTTTAGCCGCACCTCAGGCAGGGGATTGATGACGCCCAGGCAGTTGGGGCCTACCAGCCGGATGGACGCTTCTTTGCAGATCGAAACGATCCGGTTTTCGATCTCGGCGCCGCGCTCACCCACTTCACGAAATCCGGCCGAAACGATGACAATCCCCTTGACCCCCGATTCGGCCGCCTCTTTGACGGCCTCAAGGGCCAGCCGAGGGGGGAGAATGAGCATGGCCAGATCCACTCGATCGGGTATCTCTTTTACCGATGGATAGGCCCGTACACATAAAATCGATTTGGCGTTGGGATTGACCGGATAAAGAGTGCCGGTGTAGCCGCCGTGTAAAATGTTGGCGAAAATATCATGTCCCACCTTGCCGGGTGTGGTCGATGCGCCGACAACGGCGACGGATTGCGGTGAGAAAATGGCATCGAGCGCGTGCATGAACAATTCTCCTATTCTGTAAAGGCAGAGACGTCGTCAGGCGGGTTCATCAAAGCGGCAGTTCAGCAGCAAATCATCCCCCAAAACCGAAACGACTTTGTACGGCAACGTCTTGAAAAGCTTTATCATGCGTTGGTTTTGCGGTGATGTGATGGCAAACAAGCCGAAGATGCCGTTTTCCCGGGCGGCTTCGGCCAGCTTGCGGATTAAAATCCGGCCGAGCCCCTTGCCCTGATAGTCTTTGCTGACCGAAAAGGCGATTTCCGCTAGATTTTTCGCTTCATCAAGGTAGTACTCTCCAACACCCACCACGCGGCCAAAACCGAACTCTCCCACAACGGCGACGATGGTCAGATTGCGGATGTAATCAATCTGGCTCATGCTTTCCATCTCATCGCGCACGAAGCGTTTCTTTTCATGAAAGAATCGCGAAACGACGTCTTGTCGATCCAGGTGGTAGAAGTGTTCCTGGATCCTTCTTTCGTCCACCGGTTTCGCCGGTCTCAAAATAATCTTTTCACCGTCGATGACGATGGTTTCCTCGATTTTAACCGGATAAATGCCGTGGACCGATTCACCTAAACTCCGTTCGGTACCGACCATCCCCAACTGCTTGGCATTTTGCAACAGATCTTCCCGAAAATCGGGGTGGGCGATGCTGATCATGGCCAATGCCCGTTCCTGGGTGCTTTTCCCGAAAAGATTGACCGCCCCGTACTCCGTTACGACATCGCGCACATCGTCTCTAGGAACGGTGACGACCGTATTGTTCAGCAACGGCACGATCCGGCTGGTTTTGCCGTCATCGGTGGTCGATTGGAGCATGATGATTGATTTTCCGCCGGCGGAGCGGTTGGCCCCCCTGACAAAATCTGGAATGCCTGAAACCCCGGCAAAAAGGGTATACGCAACGGCGTCGCAGGAAACCTGACCGGCCAGGTCCATGCACTGCGCCACGTTCATGGAAACCATTTTGTTGTGACGGGCGATGATATCGATGTCATTGACGTAATCGGAGGGATAAAAGTCCACCGCCGGATTGATATGCAGGAATTCATATAGGGCTGGTGTTCCAACGGCACAGCTGGCGACCATTTTGCCGTTGTTGTAGCCTTTGCTGCGGTTGTTGATAACACCCCTGGAGTACAGATGCATGATATCCTCTGTGAGGAACTGCGAATGGATCCCCAGATCGTTCTTGTCCGACAAGGCCTGGCCGGTTGCCTGGGAGGCGGCATCCAGGCCGATCTGCAGGGTTGAACCATCCTCTATCAGCCGGGCGATATGCCGGCCGATGAGATTGGCCGGCTCTGATTTCGGAACCGGAGAGATGGTCAAAAGATCCTCATCGTGCTCGACGATGGCATCCACATCATTGACATGGATGAAACTCCGGCCGAGCACCATGGGCATCTTCGTATTGACCTGGGCAATTACCCGGTCGGCGCAAAGAGCGGCCGCCAGGGTGATGTCCACCGAAACCCCCAAGCTCATCCACCCAAAATCATCCGGCGGGCTGACCTGGACCAGGGCCACATCGAGAGGAATTTTTCTGCTGGTGAAGAGCTGCGGTATCGCAGACATGTTAACCGGAGTGTAAAAGCGCATGTTTCTTGCCAAACCGCCGGTATCGGCCGATCCGAGATAAAAGGACCGGATACTCAGGCTTTGATCTTGGGTTTTGTTGGCGATCACGTACAAGGAGGTGGTTTCATGGGACATCAGACGAATAATTTCGATATTGCTAAAGCGCTGGGCGGCTTCGGCAAGCCCTCTGACCAGACATTGGGGCTCGCCGCAGTAGGAACCGATAAAAATTCGCTGACCCGAGCGAATCGAAGCGATGGCTTCTTGGACGCTTTTTTTCTTTTGAACATAGTCGTCTGCCCAATAACTTCCGATTGTCATAAAATGCCCCCTACGCTTTTTCCAAAATCGTGGCAATGCCCTGGCCGCCGCCGATGCACAGGGTCTCAAGGCCCAGGTCATGGTCCTTTCGCACCATCTCGCCCATCAGGCTCAGGACGATGCGGGCGCCGGTACAGCCGATAGAATGACCGATGGAAATCCCGCTATTCAGATTCTTCCGCAGCCTCGGCGGGGCGTTTTTCTTCGGCCAGCCGCTTCAGGTTTTCATAGCGCTCATTGTATTCTTCTTCCAGGCGCGCATTGAGCCGCTCGGCTTCATCCGGGAAGAATTTTTGCAAGGACGCGTATCGCACTTCACCGGATAGAAATTCCTGCAGGCTTCCATCGGGTTGCTTGGAATCCAAAGTAAAGGGATTTTTTCCCTCGGCCTTCAGTGCGGGGTTATACCGGTATAGCGGCCAGTAACCGCTCTGGACGGCCAGCTTGGTCTCTTCCTGGCTTTTCCCCATGCCCTTTTTAATCCCCTGGTTGATACAGGGAGCGTAACACATGATGAGTGAAGGCCCGTCATAGGATTCGGCTTCGGTAATGGCCTTGATGAGCTGCTGTTTGTTGGCCCCCATGCCGACATTAGCAACGTAGACATAGCCGTAGGACATGGCAATGGCGCCCAGGTCTTTTTTGGCGGTTTTCTTGCCGGAAGCCGCAAACTTGGCCACAGAGCCGGTGGGCGTCGCCTTGGATGACTGACCACCGGTATTGGAATACACCTCGGTGTCGAAAACGATGACATTGATGTCTTCGCCGGTTGACAGCACATGATCGATGCCGCCAAAGCCGATGTCGTAGGCCGCACCGTCGCCGACAAAAATCCAGTAGGATTTCTTGGTAAACAGCTTGGACAATGCCGCAATTTCGCTTAATAGCGGATTGTCGCGGTGCCCCGGCAAAAGCGTTTTGAGCCGGTCACCGTATTGGCGACTCCCCTCGGCATCCTGCATATTGTCCAGCCAGCCGGAGAGGGCGTCTTTGACCTCCTGCGGCACCGTACCGGCCGTTAGGGCCTCTTTGGCCCGTTCCGCCAATTTGCGTCGCTGCTGAAGGGCGCCCAAAAACATGCCGTAGGTAAATTCGGCCGCGTCTTCAAACAACGAGTTGCCCCAGGTGGGGCCAAACCCGTCCTGATTGACACAGTATGGGATGGCCGGTGCGCTGCCGCCCCAGATGGAACTGCAGCCGGTGGCATTGCCAATGACCATCCGCTCGCCATAAAGCTGGGTCAGGAGCTTGGCATAGGGCGTCTCCCCGCAGCCTGAACAGGCCCCTGAGAACTCGAGCAGCGGCCGGCAGAACTGGCTGCCCTTGACGGAGGTTCGCTTCAGAAGGTTATCCCGCACCGGCAGGGCTGCGGAATATTGCTGACAAGGCACCTGAAGCGCCGTCTGGGTGTCCAGCGGTTTCATCACCAGGGCCTTCTTCTTAGCCGGGCAAATGTCCGCGCAGTTGCCGCAGCCCATGCAGTCCAGGGGATAGACCTGAATGCGGAAGTGATACTCCTTGAGTTCTTTGCCGAGGGCTTTTTTGGTCTCGAACCCCGCCGGCGCTTCCTTCACCTCTTTATCCGTCAACAGCAGCGGGCGGATAGTGGCGTGAGGACAGACCATGGCGCACTGGTTGCACTGGATGCAGTTGTCCATGATCCATTCCGGCACCATGATGGCAACTCCCCGTTTTTCATGCTGGGTCGTGGCCACCGGGAAGATGCCATCCGGCGCAAAGGCGCTCACCGGCAGCTTGTCGCCCTGCTGGGCCACCATGGGGCGCAGTACCTTTGTGACAAACTCCGGCTCGTCTTCGGCCGGCCCGGGTTGTTCAGGGGCTTCGGCCCAGGCGGCGGGGTATTTGATTTCCACCAGGTTATCTAGGGTTTTGTCCACGGCCGCTATGTTCATATTGACGATCGCATCTCCCTTTTTGCCGAACATCTTTTTGATCTGATCCTTGAGATAGGCGATGGCGTCTTCGACCGGGATAACGTTGGCCAGCTGGAAAAAAGCGGTCTGCATGATCATGTTGATCCGCCCCCCCAGGCCGACTTCGCCGGCGATTTTGACCGCATCGATATTGTAGAATTTAAGCTTCTTGGCAGCGATGGTCCGCCGCATAGAAGACGGAAGCTTTTCTGCCATCTCGGCCAGACTCCAGGGAGAATTAAGCAGGAAGGTTCCGCCGGCCTTGATACCTTCCAGAACGTCGTAGATAGTGACATAGCTGTCCTTGTGGCAGGCAATGTAATCGGCCGCATCGATGAGATAGGTCGAGCGGATCGGGGTTTTGCCAAAGCGCAGATGCGACATGGTGACCCCGCCGGATTTCTTGGAGTCATAGGCAAAATACGCCTGGGCAAACATGTCCGTGTTGTCGCCGATGATCTTGATCGCGCTTTTATTGGCCCCTACGGTTCCATCGGCGCCCAACCCCCAGAATTTGCACTGGACCGTGTCCTCCGGGGCCACATCGAATCCTGAGGTGACGGCCAGAGAGGTGTGGGTCACATCGTCATCAATTCCCACCGTAAAATGTTTTTTGGATGCATCCGCGGTCATGTTGTCAAAAACCGCTTTGACCATGCCGGGATTGAACTCTTTGGAACCGAGACCATACCGGCCGTTTAGAATCCGCGGCATCTTTTTTTCACTTTCGACATAGGCGGCGCATACATCCAGGTAGAGCGGATCCCCCACGGCACCCGGCTCTTTGGTGCGATCCAGCACCGTTACACGCTCCGCCGATGCCGGTATGGCGGCAAAGAGATGCTCGGAAATAAAAGGACGATACAGGCGAACCTTCACCAGGCCCACCTTTTCGCCCTTGGCGGTAAGATAATAGACCACCTCTTCGATGGTTTCACACGATGACCCCATCGAAACGATGACACGCTCCGCCTGGGGATCGCCGACATAATCAAATGGGTTGTACCGGCGGCCGGTCAGATCACCCACCTTCTGCAAGTATTGCCCGACGATGGCAGGAACTTTTGCGTAATACGGGTTGACAGCCTCGCGCCCCTGGAAATAGATATCCGGGTTCTGGGCCGTGCCCCTCAGTTCAGGTCTTTCGGGGTTGGCACCCCTGGCGCGAAATTCGGCCACGGCTTCCCGGTTCACCAAACGGGCCATATCGTCGTAGGCGATCATTTCGATCTTCTGGATTTCGTGCGAGGTGCGGAATCCGTCGAAGAAATGCAGAAAGGGAACCCGCCCTTCAATGGCACAAAGATGCGCCACCAGCCCCAAGTCCATGACTTCTTGTACCGATGCCGATGCGAGCAGGGCAAAGCCGGTCTGGCGCACCGCCATGACATCCTGGTGGTCGCCGAAAATCGAAAGCGCATGAGCGGCAACGGCGCGGGCCGACACATGCAACACACCGGGCAGTAGTTCTCCCGCCATTTTATACATATTAGGGATCATCAACAGAAGCCCCTGAGATGCGGTAAAAGAACAGGTCAGCGCCCCGGCCGCCAGGCTGCCGTGCATAGCGCCGGCCGCACCGGCTTCCGATTGAAGTTGGCGCACGAACAAAGTCTGGCCGTAGATGTTCTTGCGTCCACCGGCCGCCCATTCGTCGGCTATTTCGCCCATGGGCGTGGACGGTGTAATCGGGTAAAGTGTCGCCACGTCGCTCATGGCATAGGCCACATGGGCCGCCGCCGTATTGCCGTCAATGGTTTTCATTTCTGCCGCCATAAGAGATTCTCCTGTTTTATAGAGATGTTATTCAGAGCCAAATTGACCGTTTCATATTTTTAATAAAAAGGGAAACTCTTTTACTTTTAGGGAACTCTACCCTTCGAAGCCCTCAGGGTCGATTGATCGTTTTTGAATTTAGAAATTTGAACCCCTTCGGTATTGCCGATCTTACCGCACCTGCGGCGTCATATGCCGTTCCGCATAGCCGATCCCGCCGGCGGCGGGACGGAACGACATCTTCCTTGCATCTGCCTGCCCTGTGAAATGCGAAGCCTATTTCACGAGGGCGGCAACCTCGTCAATCGCTCAAGTTAGGTCAGATGTTGAAGATGACAGTGGCTATGATCCCGCAGGGCCGGTCCGCATGGACCAGCCTCTTTGATTCAGTCATTTTACAGCTGCGGTCATTCTTCCGGTTGCACCTGAACGGGCTCTGCGCCCCCGCCCAAATCTGAGAAAAATCCGCGGGTTTCACGGTAAATAACCGGTGAAAGGGCCAGGAGCCCAATAAGGTTCGGAATGGCCATCAATCCATTAAAGGTATCCGACAGCGACCACACGAAATCCAGCTTGGCGATTGCACCGAGCCCCACCACCAGCACAAATACGTAACGGTAGGGTTTGACCGCCTTTTCTCCCAAGATGTATTCGATAGACTTTTCACCGTAGTAACACCACCCCAAAATAGTGGAATAGGCGAACATGATCAAGCCGATGGTAACGATATAGTGACCCCCGGGCATACCGCTTTGAAAGGCAAAGGAGGACAATTCCGCCCCGGTTTTGCCGCTGTCCCAGGCGCCGGTGAGGATCAATACCAGGCCGGTCATGGTGCACACGACAATCGTATCGATGAAGGTCTGGGTCATGGACACCAGTGCCTGGGTGACCGGATGTTTGGTCTGGGCGGCGGCGGCGGCGATCGGCGCACTCCCCAGGCCGGATTCGTTGGAAAACACCCCGCGCGCAACCCCCATACGGATGCCCATCATCACACTGGCCCCCAAGAAGCCGCCCGAAGCCGCCGTGGGCGTAAAAGCCTGCTTGACGACCATGGCCAGCGCCGCGGGAATGCCGGTAATGTTGAGCACCAGGATGACCAAGGCGCCGGCCATGTAAAACACGATCATGATCGGCACCACCACGCCGGTGACCTTGCCGATGCTCTTGATGCCGCCGAGAATGACCAGGGCGGTGAAGATCATCAGCACGACGCCCGTGACCCAGAACGGCACGTGGAAGGTGGCGTTGACGGCATCGGCCACCGAGTTGCTCTGTACCATGTTGCCGATCCCAAAGGCGGCCACAGATGCAAAAAGGGCAAAAATGAAGCCCAGCCACTTCCAGCCCAGCCCCCTGGAGATGTAGTACATGGGGCCGCCGCTCATGTCGCCCTTCTCGTCTTTGATCCGGTATTTAACGGCCAAAACCGCTTCCGAATATTTGGTAGCCATGCCCACCAGACCGGTGATCCACATCCAGAACAAGGCGCCCGGCCCGCCGGCGGCAATGGCCGTGGCCACGCCGGCAATGTTACCTGTCCCAACGGTGGCCGACAAGGCGGTCATTAGGGCCTGAAAATGTGTGATGTCGCCCGGCTCGTCGGTGTCTTCCTTTCTTTTCACCAGCGCCAGCCAGAGCGAGTACCACAATTTCCGGAACTGCAGGCCCCTCAGAACGATTGTCAGATAGAACCCGGTACCGACAAGAAATATCAGCATGGGCGGGCCCCAGGCAAATGCCCCGACTTGGCCGACTATATTTTCTATTGAGCTGAATAAACCGTTCATGTTTGTCCTCCCCGCTAACGTATTTGAAAAGAGCTTTTTTTACTCTTTCTCGACATAGTATTCCATCCGGTAGGTTTCGATTTTACCATTGTGAAACCGCCAAATTTCTATGGGCGCGAGCACATCGCCGTTGGCGTCGAAGTCGACCGGCCCCGAAGCACCTTCGTAGTTGATCGGTTTGCCGGCTTTGAGCAACTCGAAAGCTGTTTCGAATTCGCCCGGGCCGATGAAGAATCCCGGTGGATCTGCCACCTCGCGGAGATGATCCCGGATATTGTTGGATGTCGGCTCGAGGCCTTTTGCCTCGGCGGCGTAGGCCGCCAGGCCGATGACGGCCATCACATCATAAGTGTTGGCGATAAAAGGGCTCGTGGGAAGTTCTCCGAATCGGGCCGTGTAATCGGCGGTGAACTTCAAAGAGGCTTCTCCTGCCGGGGCCCCTGGTGCCGTACCAAACATCCCCTCGAGTTTTTCCGGGCCGACCGCAGCGGCCAATTCCTCGGATTTCGTCCCGTCGCAGAAGAGAAAATGTTTCGCATTGTAGATATCGATAGCTTCTTTGATATAGACCTTGGCCTGCTCCGGATAGCTGAAGGCACACAGCACATCGGATCTTCCCGAGCGAAAAGGCTTGGTGGAATACATCCTGGCGTAGGCGTTGCGCAGCTCGGCGGCATAGGATTTGGCCACCGCCTCGCCGTGGGGGATCATCGTGTAAACGATGCCACCGTTCTTGACAAAGGTTCTTCTGAACTGGTCCGCCAGTCCCTGGCCGTAGGCGTTGTTCACGTACATGACCGAGGCGGTTTTATACAGACCGGCCGCCAGACGGCCCAGAACGGCCCCCTGGAGCGCATCCGAGGGGCAGGTTCGGAATAAAAGATCCTTTTCCTTGTCTTCCGGCAAATCCGTGATAAACGGAGACGTTGCCCCAGGTGAGATCATGAGGACGTTTTCGGGGCAGGTGACCGATTCAGCCACGGGTACGATCACACCGCTGGAGGAAGATCCGATAATCACGGCCACCTTATCGGTTTCAATCAGTTTCCGGGCCGCTTTTTTAGCGGGTTCTGCTGCGGTTTGGCTGTCTTCGTGGAAGAATTCGATGGTAAAGCCGGCCGCCGCCATTTGTTGGGCCGCCAATTCGGCCGCTTTTTGTTGTCT
>JARROL010000068.1:0-10470 GCA_037383965.1 Desulfobacterales bacterium
TCAGCGGCGTCGGTCTTCCTGAGATGCATGCCCAACCGATCGAAGGCATCCTTGACTGGGATTCGGCGAGCCTCCGGCAGTGACAGGGAATCCAGCCACTTCTGCTGCTTGGCGAGCATATCGATTCCCAGATCGCGGAAAAGTCGCGGGACGCGATTCAGGTTCCGAACAGCCTGGTCGAGAAATGCGGGAAGATGCTTCAGGCGGGCCTTCAGGGCCTGCGATCCGGCTTCAAAAGCCTCCGCCAATCCGATGCCGACGATCGTGAGGTAAAACGTCGGCTGGGTTTCGGTCACCCGGACCAGTGCGAGTTGGTCGCGAAGCGTCTGGATGACGCGGCGCAGCATATCCGCATCGATGGTTTGGGCCGACGACAATGGGGGTGAAAGGAGTTGGCCGAGTTTGCGGTCCCATCGGGTCAGCTGCCTGATGGCGTTCGCAAGAGATTCCGTGGAGAAGTCATCCCAGCGGGACCAATCGAACTTTCGGGCCTTGGCCTGGGGGAAAAAATGAAATTCATCGCTGGCCATGCAGACCGGAAACTGCGCCGCCAATGAATCGAATAAATCGCCGGCATCAAACACCGGTTTTCTGTCGCCAGTGTTGTGTAAGTCTTGATCAGGCATTGGGGCGGTATGAAGAGGGTCGACGGTCGATTGTCGTTTCATGAAATCCCCGGCGTAGTGTTCTACACTATTGATTAAATGGTGTGATGCTGATTCGTTAGATTTTTAGAATCCATCAGCCGGCGCCCGGTGTCAACCCTCAAAGGATCGATGACATAGGAAAAAGGATTCTATAGGCAGTAAAATAAAGGTTTTGGGCTGCGTTATCGGTCATCGGCGTATCATGCAATACAGCCTTCTCCCTCTGGCCTTGCCAAAAACGTTATCATGAAGCTTATATCGCCGTCTATTTTGTACAAGCTAACATTAAAAATTGATCCATTATCCTACATCCATAAAAACGGGTCTTGCTTGATTCATCCAAAGGTGTGCTTAGAATAGACAGTAACCTTAAAATCGACCGCAGCGATATTACTTCATCTGGTACTTGCGGATCGAATAACATCGAAAACACGATAACCACATCGCATCAATATTGAGGTCCCAATGCGAAAAAGTCACATAGTGCTGATAATAGGATCTATAGCGGTATTCTTTGCTGCCGGGCTGCTGCTGTTTCCGCAGCTGAGAGGCGGCGGGGAAAAGACTTCCGGATACGCGCTGGCACGGGTACCTAGCAGGCCACCGGTTCCCGTGGTAACCGCCACGGTCACAAGTGAACCGTTCACCGAAAAATTGGAGGCCCTGGGAACGACCAAGGCAAACGAATCGGTGGTGGTCACCCCCACCGTGGAGGAGCGCGTGGTCGCCATCCTTTTTGATGACGGCGAATTTGTCGACAAAGGTCAAGCGCTGGTAAAACTGGACGACAGCGAAGCCCAATACCTGCTGGCTGAAGCCAGAGCGGCGCTCAAAGAGCAGCAACAGCAGTTCGAAAGGATGCGCCGGTTGGCAAAGACAAACGCCACTTCCCGGTCTCAACTGGATGAAGAAAAGGGGTTGCTTGATATAGCCGCAGCCAAAGTGTCGCTCCTTAAGGCTCGTTTGCAGGATTACACCATTCGAGCCCCCTTTTCCGGAATTCTGGGCATCCGCCAGATCAGCACCGGCGCTGTAGTAGATACGGACACCGTGATCACCACCCTGGATGACACTGCCACCATCAAGCTCGATTTCACCGTGCCGGAAACCTACCTCGGCGTGCTAAAGAACGGTATGACTGTTTCTGCACACAGCCTCGCCTATCCGGATCTGATTTTTAATGGCGTGGTGACCGCCATCAGCAGCCGCGTCGATCCTGAAACCCGCACCTTGACGATACGGGCAAAGGTTCCCAACCCGGATCGGTTGCTTAGACCCGGCATGCTCTTGACCGTTGACCTTGTTAAAAACCGGTCCCAATCACTGATCATCCCGGAGGAGGCCGTGATTCAGGAGAAGGATAAAAAGTTCGTTTTGTTAGTGACGCCCGACAACACGGTCGAGAAAAAAGAGATTGTCGGCGGTCGGCGAAATCCGGGAAAACTGGAAGTGATCAGCGGTTTGAACGACGGGCAGCAGGTGATCGTTCAGGGTCTTACCCGGGTCAGGCCGGGCAGTTCCGTCAACGTAGTTGAGGCCGGCAAAGCCGGCCGTCGTTCCGGGTAGCTCCATGATCCTTTCCGATGTATCCATTCGGCGCCCGGTTCTGGCGACGGTTTTCAGCCTGCTGCTGGTAGTGTGTGGCATTATCAGTTTCGAGCGACTGCCGGTGAGGGAATACCCGGATATCGATCCACCGGTTGTCTCCGTCGAAACAGCATACCCCGGTGCGGCCGCTGCGGTTGTCGAAACCCGTGTGACCCAGATCGTTGAAGACACCATTAGCGGCATCGAGGGCATTCGCTCCATTGATTCCGTCAGTCGCGACGGCGTCTCCGACGTATCGGTGGAATTTAATCTCGACCGCGACCTGGAAGCCGCTGTCAACGACATCCGTGACCGGGTATCCCGCATCCTGGACAACCTGCCGGACGAAGCCGATCCTCCTGAAATTTTTAAAGTCGATTCCAACAGCAGCGTCATCTTGTGGTTGAACCTGGTCAGCGATCGGATGGACGGATTGGAGCTGACCGATTATGCCGAACGGTACCTGGTGGATCGATTTTCGGTACTGGACGGCGTGGCCCGGGTGTTTGTGGGCGGCGCCCGCCGCTATGCCATGCGTATATGGCTCGATCGCCAGACCCTGGCTGCCCAGGAAGTCACCGTTGCCGACGTCGAGCAGGCCCTGCGCAGCCAAAACGTGGAGCTCCCTGCGGGCCGCGTGGAATCGACCCGCAAAGAGTTCACCGTTCGGGTGGCCCGCCCGTACAACACTGCCGAAGACTTCGGTGGGTTGGTGATTCGGCAGGGGCGGGACGGCCACCTGATCCGTCTCCGAGACGTTGCCCGCGTGGAGCGGGGTGCCGAAGACGACCGCAGCGTTCTGCGCGGCAACCGCATCCCCATGGTGGGCCTCGGAATCGTGCGACAATCCAAAGCCAACACCCTCGATGTGGCCCATGCCGTAAAGGGGGAAGCGGCCAGGGTCGACGAAACCCTTCCCGAGGGGATGCAGTTGATCCAGAGCTACGACACGTCTGTGTTCATCGAAGCTTCGATTCTCGAAGTTTACAAAACCCTGGCCATCACGGCGGTGCTGGTGGTAGCGGTGCTGTTCCTGTTTCTCGGCAGCCTGCGGGCCACAATCGTGCCGGCCGTCACCGTTCCAGTGTCCCTTATCGCCACTTTTGCCGTTCTATTGATCATGGACTTCTCGGTCAACCTGTTGACATTACTGGCCATGATTCTAGCTATCGGCATGGTGGTGGACGACGCCATCGTCGTCCTGGAAAACATCTACCGCCGCATCCAGCAAGGAGAACCGCCCTTGCTGGCGGCGCTGAAAGGAACACGGCAGGTCGGCTTCGCGGTGATTGCCACGACCCTGGTGCTCGTGGCTGTTTTCGTACCGATCACCTTTATGCAGGGCAACACCGGGCGGCTCTTTTCGGAGTTCGCCATCGTTTTGGCCGGAGCCGTCTGTTTTTCGAGTCTGGTGGCCTTGACCCTCTCACCGATGATGTGCTCCCGGTTCCTGACGGTGCGTCCCACAGGGAGTTCATCGAAATCCGGCCGGTTGACGCGCCTGCAGCAAGCGACCGCGGAATCCTACGGCCGCTTGCTGAGCATGCTGATGCTCCACAAGTGGGTTGCCGCGGTGATGTTTTTGGTACCCCTGGCAGCGATCCCTTTGTTCTACTCGCTGATCGACAAAGAATACTCGCCCCTCGAGGATCGCGGCGCATTTTTCGTCATCGCCGACGGGCCCGAAGGCGCCGGTTTCGACAAGTCCTACGAAATGCTGGAGCGCATGGAAGACGTGTTGATGCCGCTCTACGAGAATGGGGAAGCGACCCGGGTGCTGTTGCGGCTGCCGGCATCTTTCGCAAGCACCAACGAAGTGAACAGCGTAAGGGGAATCGTGGTGCTCAGTCCCTGGGCCGAGCGCGAGCGCTCGATGCAGGCCATCATGGCGGATGTCAACCGCCAGCTGGCAGCCCTGCCCGGCTACCGCGCCTTCAGCGTCGCACGCCGCGGACTGGGAGGCGGCGCCGGAAAGCCGGTGGAATTCGTATTGGGGGGAAGCGATTATGAAGAACTGGCCCGCTGGCGCGACGTCCTGATCGCCCGCGCCGATGAAAACAAGGGGCTTTCCAACCTGGAAAGCGATTACAAGGAGACCAAGCCGCAACTGGAGATCGTCATCGACAAGGACCGCGCCGCCGATTTGGGGGTGAGCATCGCCCAGATCGGCCGAACCCTGGAAACCCTGCTCGGTTTTCGACAAGTGACCACCTACATCGACCGGGGTGAAGAATACGATGTCATTTTGGAAGGAAAAGACGCGCAAAAGCGCACCCCCACCGATATCGGCAATAACTACGTCCGATCGGAAACCGGCGGTGAATTGGTCCCGCTCTCCAGCCTGATTTCCCTGCGGGAATTTGCGGATTCGGCAGCCAAGAACCGGTTCAACCGTCTCCGGTCCATCACCCTGAGCGCCACCTTAGAAGACGGATATTCACTCGGAGAAGCGCTCGCGTATATGGAAAACATTTCCCGGGAGGAACTGGGGAACGCACCGGTCATCAACTACAAAGGGCAATCCCGCGAGTTCGTTGACGCCTCGGGTGCGCTTTTCTATGCTTTCGGCCTATCCTTGCTGATTGTCTTCTTGGTGCTGGCCGGGCAGTTTGAAAGTTTCGTGCACCCCGTCACGATTATGCTCACGGTGCCGCTGGCGGTTGCCGGAGCCCTCGGCGGCCTCTATCTATTCGGCAGCTCTCTCAATGTCTACAGTCAGGTCGGTATTCTTGTGCTCATCGGGCTGGCGGCCAAGAACGGCATTTTGATCGTCGAGTTTGCCAACCAGCTGCGCAATCAGGGAAAACCTGTCGCAGAAGCGATATTGGAATCCGCTCAAACGCGCCTGCGCCCGGTGTTGATGACGTCGGTGTCGACTGCCATCGGCGCCGTTCCCCTGATCCTGGCAACCGGAGCCGGCGCTGAAAGCCGATTCACCATCGGCGTGGTCATCATCTCCGGGGTGGTGATGTCCACCGTCCTGACCCTCTTTCTGGTACCGCTGGCCTATTCGCTTCTCGCCCGGTTCACCTCGGCGTCCAATCGTATCGAACGTGAAATCGAAGCCCTCGAGCGAGATCTGGCGAATTGACCGTGTGGAAATAGATTATGCACGGTTAAATTAAGCGCTTAACTCGGGGAAATTTTGATGCGCATCGAAGACAAACTGGCCGTCCTGGCCGATGCCGCCAAATACGATGTATCCTGTGCATCCAGCGGCAGCCGGAGAAAAAATACCGGTCGCCGTTTGGGAAATGCCGCACCATCGGGTATCTGCCACACCTACACCGAAGACGGCCGCTGCGTCTCGTTGCTGAAGATTCTTTATACCAACGCATGTATCTTCGACTGCGCCTATTGCGTTAATCGGTGCGGGAACGATATTCCCAGGTCGGCCTTCACGCTCGACGAGATCGTCTCGCTGACCATCGATTTCTACCGGCGCAATTACATCGAGGGCCTCTTTCTAAGCTCGGGCATCATGCGCAGTCCCGACGATACCATGGAGCGGTTGATCCGGACGGTACAGGATCTTCGTAAGCAAGGGTTCAACGGTTACATTCATGTAAAGTGCGTCCCTTATGCCAGCAGACGCCTGATTCGGCAGGCCGGGTTGTATGCCGACCGCCTGAGCGTCAACATCGAACTGCCGTCCGAGAAAAGCCTGAAGCAATTGACGAAGAACAAGACTTACGCTTCCGTCCTCGAGCCAATGGGTGTCATCCGGGAAGCGATCGCAGAAACGCAAGACAGCCGCAAGCGGTTGCGTCACGTGCCCCCTTTTGCTCCAGCCGGCCAAAGCACCCAATTGATCGTCGGCGCCAGCCCGGAATCGGACTACGACATCCTGGATTTAGCCGACCGACTGTACCGCCGACAGACCCTCAAGCGCGTCTACTACTCCGCCTATGTGCCGGTGGGACAACCAGGGACCGGGCTGCCGGAGATCGCCGCTCCGCCGCTGCAGCGCGAAAACCGGCTCTATCAGGCCGATTGGTTGATGCGATTGTACGGGTTTTCCATCGCTGAAGTCATCAGCGCTGAATCGCCTTATCTCGATCTGAAGATCGACCCGAAGCAGGCTTTCGCCCTGCGGCATCCGGCACTTTTTCCGATCGACATCAACGCCGCCGATCGTGAAATGATCCTCAGGGTGCCGGGCATCGGATTGAAATCGGCCAATCGGATCGTGAGCCTAAGGCGCCGGGGACGCATCCGGTTCGAGCATCTGAAGCAAATGGGAGTGGTTGTCGCGCGTGCGCAATCTTTCATTCAGTGCGAAGGGTTGCCAACCGGGCAGTGGCAAGGCGCCTCACTGGCGCGCAGGTTCCAAAATCCGGAACGCCCCCAATGCCAGAGAAGTTTAGACGCCGGCCCGGCCCGGGAAACTCCCCTGGTCTTTATGACCGACGGGACCTTCGAGGGTCTGCTGACAGCGATCTTCGACGCGTATATCGCTGAGCGACCTCCGGAAGCCGTTGAGTCCTCAGGCAGCGACCAGTGGGGTCTTTTTGAGCGCCGGGTTACGGTTTCGACCGACCCCGCCAAGTCCGAGCGTGTGTGGAAAGGTTTTAAAAAGCACTTGGGGATAAACAGGCGCCGAAAGCTGTTTGACGCCTATCTCTCCGGCAGCCCCGGCGTGGAAACGATGATTTATCGATTTGTGCGGGATGCGATCCCGGGCCGTAATGCCCGAAGGTCCGAAGCGCATCTCGCATCACACATTCAGATCGAAAAGCTCTGCATGCGGGTACGCCGCGAGGCGCACCGTATGAAAGGATTTGTTCGGTTCCGGCGAACCGGTGATGATCGGTACCTGGCTCTCATCGCACCCCGGTATGACGTTTTGCCACTGATCCGGCGGCATTTCGAGTCGCGCTTTGCCGACCAGACGTGGATCATTTACGATACGTCGAGAAACTACGGGCTCTGCTACGACCGGTACAAGACACGCGAACTGCGGTTGGATGTCAGTGAATTGAAAGCGCCCGGCAATGACGATGTCGGCGACGAAGAACTTTGTCAAACGCTGTGGCAGCGGTATTATGCCGCCGTCAACATTTCCTCGCGCAACAATCGAAAGCTTCACCTGCGCCAGCTGCCGCGCCGCTACTGGCGATACCTGCCGGAAAAGCAGTCCTGACGCTCCCATCCGGCCGGTTGTTTTTCATTGTAAACGCTCATAGCCCTTTGGGCCGCCACAATGCATGAAAACGACGCGCCGGAGCCCGGATGAGCGGTTGAGAACAGCGGCTGACTGCCTGAGCCGTCTGGGTGGAGGTGCCCTTATTTTTCCGTATTACATTCTAATTTCCTATTCAATCGGCCCCCGGCTTAAGATGGATCTGCAGAACTTTCGTCAAATCACCGATACATTCGTCTATGGTGTTGTAAACATACCCGGCCAACAGTTGACCGTTGTCGTAAACATCGATAGCCGGTGTGAACGGCGGCTTGGCCAACAGAGCATTGACAACGACGTTGAGGTCGCTCCTGCGGCAGCCCAGAACAATGCCTTCATCCGGTGGATTTTCCGGAGAATGATCGGGAACCGCCCGGGATTCACCGTCCGGTCTGTGGTACAGCATCTGAAAGCGGACACTCGGTGGCATGTAAATGGCACAGACGGTTGGCGGCACCGTTACTTTTCCATGCAGGTCTTCGAAAAACTCTCTTTCCCGATCATTTAGGGTGCGAAAAGTAACCAGGTGGCCTTCGTTTAAATACGGTGTCATTTGTGACAGAAGTTTTATAAGCAAATTATGCCAACCCTGGACAGAATCCTGCCGACCGGCCGGTGAGCGGCTCTCGATGATCTCGGCGATGCTTGAATTGGACGACTTTTTTAATGGCTTCACAATAGATCCTTTAAATTATCATAAGCTTGTCAGATTACTTATTTGAATCCTCGGTTGATTGGTTCAGGGATCACCGTTCTGGGTTAAAGGCCTTAAAGCTTGAACCTGCAACCGATCAGTTTATGTTTTATTTGCAATTTGGAATTTTTCACCGAAATGTAAAAGTTTCTTCTTGAATCAAGCTGGATGCTTGTGGCCAGAGGCGGCGCTGAACCCTGTGCCTGGAACCGATCATTTGTTCTTTTAATTGAGCGGGTAAGAGTAATGAGTCGGTCAACAACTGTCAAGGAAAGCGCTTAGCCATAAATACGGATCCAAATTCTAAAAAGACGGGGACAACCTTTCATTGCGACTGATGATGTTCAACCTGGCATTGAGCTGGGGACTACTAATTCTTATTTGGTTGGTTCAAGTCATCATATACCCTGGCTTTCATCGAATTCCACCCGATATCTTCATCGATTACCACAGATGGTATGTCAACAGGATTTCCTGTGTTGTTCTACCGCTGATGATATCTGAAGCCGTGATGACGACTTGGTGGCTGTTGGATGCCGGCACCCCTGGTGCTTTTATTTCTACTGTTCTGGTTGTCATCGTTTGGTCTTCGACATTTCTTGTGCAGGTGCCGATTCACAATCGACTGAAGTCCGGCAAGAAAGAGGTGCTGATTCGGCGTTTGGTCGCTACCAATTGGATTCGGACAATCGCGTGGAGCCTTAAATCCCTTGTCATTACCCTGACGGTGATTAAATTACCATTTCAATTAAGCCCTTAAATCATCGGCTATAGTGGCCCCCTTTTAGGGGGGTCATCGAGTCACTCCTCTTCGGGGTGGCGTTTGACTCTTTCAATCGCAGATAATTTCTTCGATCGATTGGCCACGACTGAGGGAGTTTTTAAATGACAGATCCAAAAAATGTTCTCGGAGGTAAGCTCGAGGTTTGTTGTACCTCACCACTGACAGGCTTTCGTCGTAATGGGAAATGTGAGACCGGGCGCAGCGACCTCGGCACACACGTGGTTTGCGCTCAGGTGACCGAAAAATTCCTGGCATTCACAAAGGCGCAAGGCAACGATTTGACGACGCCATTACCTGCGTACGACTTTCCAGGTCTCAAGCCCGGTGACGGTTGGTGCTTGTGTGCCTCCCGTTGGAAGGAAGCATTCAATGCTGGGGTGGCACCACCGGTCATCTTATCGGCGACGCATGAAAAGGCCCTTGAGAGCATTAGTCTTCAGGACCTGAAAGATCATGCGGTAGATCCTTCGACGTAAAGGTCTTCTTACCGAGCCGGAAGCACTGTAGATGCGATTGACACTGGATGTCGGAACCCACATCGATGCACCGGTTTCTCATGTGTGGCGTCTGATGACCGATACGCAGACCTGGACCCACTGGGGACCGTCTTTAAAAGAGGTCGACAGCCCCGAACGGTTTATCCGCGCCGGATTGACGGGCCACATCCGGACTCCTTTCGGTGTCTGGGCACCTTTTACCATCGAGACCTTCGAACCGGAACAGTATTGGGACTGGCGGGTGGGTGGCGTGGCCGCCACCGGTCATCGGGTGGACCCCCGCGGCCCGGATCAATGCCGGTTGACGTTCATCGTTCCGGTCTGGGCGGCCGGATACACGGTCGTTTGCCGTGTCGCCTTGAATCGCATCAAACGACTGCTTGCCCTATCGCTGCAGGAGGATCGATCGTGAAAAAGGTTCTCGTCACCGGTGCCACCGGCTTCATCGGCATCGAGGTGTCCAGGCAGCTTTCCGAGCGGGGTATGCGCCCGAGGCTGATGGTCAGGCGTCCCGTACGCGGCCTTATGCTGAGACATTTGGACGCCGAAATTATGCAGGCAGATGTGCGCAGCCCCAAAAGCGTGCGTCGCATCCTGAGCGGAATCGATACCGTTATCCACCTGGGGGCCAGAGCCGCCTTTGAACCCTATCCGCGACTGTATCCCTCTATCGTCCAAGGCTCGCTGAATCTCATGCAGGCCGCGATTGAGGCGCATGTCCAAAATTTTGTGTATGGCGGCAGTCTAATGGTGTACGGGGACACCGCCAAACCGCTCGATCAGCATACGGAACCGTCGCCGAAGTCCGGCTATGGGCAGGCCAAGTTCGAGGCCGAACGGCGTCTCGAAGAATTGGCGGCAAGAGCAGGTATACGCTTTGTATCCTTGCGACTGCCGCATGTTTACGGGGCCCACAGCCTGCTTTTTGACCAGGTTCGGCATGGCAGGGTCTTTTTCCCGGGAAGGGGCGACAATCCATTTGCGCATCTACACGTCATCGACGCGGCGCGTGCTCTCATACGTGCCGCCGAAAATAGTCGGGCGGGTACTTGGGTGGTGGCCGATGAACTATCATGTAC
>JARROL010000069.1:0-10452 GCA_037383965.1 Desulfobacterales bacterium
AGGCTTTCGGAATGTTCCTGCATCTTCTCAACAGTTGGAATAACCTTTACCATGCGTCCTCTGAAATTTTTAAACTTAAAAAGTTAAAGTATTAAATCTACAAAGTCAACCAAAAGCTTTTGCTATTCTGTATTTACTTGACATGTTGCCGATTATCTGGTGAATCTGTTAACTTCGCGATGGCCAGACCAATTTAGGGCAGCCAACAGGTATGAACCGCCGGCCGTATCAGTGGCTGAAATGCTTTATACTCCAAGGGACCGATTCTTGAAGGCCTTACACGAAAACAGAACCGCTGACGGATTGCACCCGGCAGCTAGTTGTTGGAAAGGGGCAGGCTCATGAGATGGATGATTTTTTTACTGGCTGTAAGTCTAACGGTTGCCCCAACGGCTCTGGCAACGACGCAAGCGTCAGGGCCCGAAACCGATCTTGGCAAGACTGCCGGTCCCACAGAAACAAGCCTCAATCAGCCGGAATCCCTGATTGCGGCCGCAGAGTCCCCTGCCGTGCCTGGAGAAGGAGACACGCGTTCTCACGATGCAACTGCGGCCAGCCAGGAACACGGCCATGCCAATCTTGGAGAGGTACTCCCCCTTTGGAGCTGCATCCCTTTCGCCGGCATGCTGCTGTCCATCGCCCTTTTCCCCTTGCTGGCACCGGATTTCTGGCATCATCATTTCGGCAAAGTCTCCGCATTTTGGGCTGCAACACTCGGCATTCCGTTTTTGGTCGCTTTCAGGGGCCTCGCCCTCTATGAAATCCTGCACATCATTCTGGTCGATTACATACCGTTCATTATTCTTCTCTGGTCGCTCTACACCGTTTCCGGGGGCATCCTGCTGCGCGGCAGCCTGCGGGGAACGCCCTTGGTCAATGTAGTGATGCTGCTTATCGGCACCCTGCTGGCCTCTTGGATGGGCACCACGGGTGCGGCCATGCTGATGATCCGACCGTTTCTGCGGGCCAACGCCCATCGCAAAAACCGCACCTTCATGGTGGTCTTCTTCATCTTTCTGGTAGCCAACGCCGGCGGGTCGCTGACACCCCTCGGCGACCCGCCGCTGTTTCTCGGGTTCCTGCACGGCGTGTCCTTTTTCTGGACTTTTAAGATTCTTCCCCACATGCTCACTGTTGCGGGCATTCTCCTAACGGTCTATTTCTTCCTCGATCTGGTTGCCTTTCGCAAGGAGGAGGCCTCGGCCCCCGAAGACGGGGTCAAGGAACCGCTCAAACTGGACGGTGTGCACAATTTCATCTTCTTGGCCGGCATCGTCGGATCGGTTCTGATGAGCGGTGTGGTGGACTGGGGGCATTTCCAGATTTACGGCATCCACATGGCGTACCAGGACGTGGCGCGCGACGGCCTGCTGGTGGCGATGGGCATCCTCTCGCTGGTGACCACCTCCATAAAAGTCCGGGAGGACAACGATTTTACCTGGTTTCCGATTCTTGAAGTCGCCTATCTCTTCATCGGTATTTTTATAACGATGATCCCGTGCCTGCTCATACTCAAGGCTGGCCTGAAGGGTGAACTGGCATTCTTGATCCAGGGCGTCGACCGGCCGGCTCATTATTTCTGGGTGACGGGTGCACTTTCCAGTTTTCTGGACAACGCTCCCACGTACCTAACCTTTTTCAACACCGCGCTGGGCAGCTTTTTTGCGGGAGCTTCGGAGGCCCAGGCCGTGCCGCTCCTCATGACTGAAAAGGCCATATACCTCGAAGCCATTTCAGCCGGGGCGGTGTTCTTCGGAGCGGTCAGCTACATCGGAAACGCCCCGAACTTCATGGTGCGCTCCATCGCGGAAGAAGCCGGCACACCGATGCCGAGCTTTTTCGGGTATATTCTCAAGTATTCCCTTTTGTTTTTGATACCCAGCTTTGTGATCGTCACCTTGATTTTCTTTTAACCACAGGAGCGGGCGACATGAAAATTGAAAAAGTCATCTTTCACACCCGGTTCAGGGATCTGGCCTTCAATGCTCTCGAGGCAATTTTGGACTTGAAATAAGCCGGCCTGAAGGAAGTCGTTCTGACCTATATCATGCCGAGAGAAGAAGTCGCCTTCGTTCCTTATGGGGGATACCTCAAGGATGAAGCCGAGCGGCTGGAAGAAGTTGCCCGCCTGCGCATGGAACAGTGGCAGGAGTTTATATCCGGAAAAGGCCTGCAGAGCAAGATCCGGATCGAGACCGGCAGCTTGAACGGCAGAATACTCGCCGTGGCGGAAGAGGAAAAGGCGGACCTGATCGTCACCGGGCGGAAAAAAAGAAACGCTTTTGAAAAAGTCTACGTTGGTTCACATGTTCTCGATATTATTCGTCGCAGCCCCCTTCCGGTCATGATGGGCAAGTACATGGTGCAGTACGAATGGGCGGGAGAGGTGTTGACCCGGGTCAACGACCATATTTTCGACCGGCCGCTTCTGGCGACCGACTGGTCGAAGCCATCTGAGAACGCCCTGGAACTGATCATGGCATTCAAGAACTTGGCCCGGAAAGTTGTCGTGATCCACAATATCGGCGCCAAGATTTCCAAGGGCCTGGACGTGACGGCACTGAAGACCATCGAAGACGAGAGCAACAATCGGCTGGATGATTATTGCCGGCGGCTTGAAGCAGCCGGCCTGAGCGCCGAATCCTATCTTTCCATCGGCAAAACAACCGCGGAAATCCTCCGTCAGTCACGGGAGCAAAAAGCCACCATGATCGTAATGGGGCGCACCGGAAAGGATTGGTTCCAGGAGTATTGGCTGGGCGGCGTTTCCCACCGAGTGGCGGAGATCTCTGAGCTGCCGGTTCTGCTGGTGCCGTGACATAAGAGCCGCGGCAGGAAATAATGACACATCATGTTTGTCTTCGGGCCCGTCTATCGCATTACATCCAGCAACGCATATCACGATATGCATCGGCGGATGTGTCGAATAAACGAACCAAAATCACGTGCCATCTTGTGACGCATTATTTTTTGCCGGGACCTTAACGAGCACGCGAAAGCGAATTCGCAATGATCGAAAATCTACTGGATTCCAAGATTGCCATTATCGGCGGGGGCCGATTCTGTAAAATTTTTCTCGAATACCTCTACGATAAAAATTTTATGGACCGCAGCCCCACCCTTCTCGGTGTCGCCGATATCAATCCCCATGCCGAGGGACTTCTCTTTGCCGATCGCATGGGCATCTTCACGACCCGCGATTACCGGGAGCTTTACAGGTTAGAGAACCTGCAGGTCCTCATTGAAATGACCGACGATGTTTCTCTCGGCGATACAATCCAAAAAACCAAACCCGAGGGTGTCGAACTGATCGATCACATCGAAGCCCGGGCCATCTGGAGTTCGCTGCAGCTAGAACGGCAGAAGCGTCAGGCGCTGAAAGAGTTGAAACAGCACGAGGCCGTGACGCCGAGTATTCTGGCGCATTTCGAGAAATTCGCCGACCGTCTGGCGAAGGTGATCAAAAAACGCAATGCGCGCTACCTTGAAATCGAAAAAGGATTGATTGAAGGCGAGCGCACGCTGGTCCAGATCATTCAGGGCAGCACGATGCCGACGTTCGTGATCGACAAAAATCACATCGTCACCCACTGGAACAAGGCCATGGAACGTCTGTCGGGAACCCCGGCTGAAGAAATCGTCGGCACCAACCGGCAATGGGCTCCCTTCTGGGAAAAGGAACGCCTCACCATGGCGGATGTGATCCTGGGACAGGCCGACCAGGACACCATCAGGAATCTCTACGGGACATCATGGCGCAAATCAGCCCTCATCGAAGGGGCTTACGAAGCCGAGTATTTTTTCCCCAACCTCGGTCCAAACGGAAAGTGGTGCTGGTTTACGGCCGCCCCGATCAAGGCGCCCGATGGAACGATCATCGGTGCCATCGAAACCCTGTGGGACAAAACCGAAGACAAGAAAGCCGAGCAAGATCGGGAGCGTCACACCCGACTGCTGACGGAGACGGCCCGGGCCCTGGCCGAAAGTGAAAGGACGATGACGCAGATCATCCAGGGCAGCACGATTCCGACATTTGTCATCAACGAAAATCACCTGGTAACCCATTGGAACAAGGCGCTGGAAAGACTTACCGGTTACAGCGCTGATGAAATGGTCGGGACCCGTAAACAGTGGAAAGCCTTTTATCGCAACGAGCGCTCGACCATGGCGGATGTTATATTGGACCAGGTTGACGAGGACCAGATCCGAACCCTCTACGGGACAAAGTGGCGTCAATCGAGCCTGATCGAAGGCGCCTACGAGGCCGAGGACTTCTTCCCGCATTTCGGCCAGAGCGGCAAGTGGATCTGGTTCACCGCTTCGCCGATCAAGGCCCCGAATGGAAGAGTAGCCGGTGCGATCGAAACGCTCTGGGATAAAACCGAGGACAAAAAGGCTGAGGAGGAACGGGAGCAGCGCACACGGGAGCTGAGCGCCCTCTGTTCAATTTACACGTCTCTGAACGCCTCGGAAAAATTTGATGAGGGTATTCATAACGCGATCCAGATCGTGATGGACTTTCTGGGGGCCGACGGCATCTGCATCTACATGCTTGATAACAACGGCAAATACAACTTGCGGTACGGTTTTGGTTTTTCAGAGGAAGCCTGTTTCCGGATTCGCGTGCTCGACGATAGCAGCATCATTCACCAGGTGGCTAAAAGTAACCGGTTTACGGTGTACGAAAACCTGCCCGAGGGCTGTTCCGATGAAATCTGCTTCCTGGAAGAATACAAGCTCGTTTCACTGGCCTATATCCCAATCCATGCGGAAGAGAAAAAGACCTTCGGTGTCATCCGCATCGGCAGCCGAAGGCCGGGCCAGTTCACCTATGGCCAGCAGGACATCCTGGAGTTGATCGGAAGTCGGATCGGTGTGTCCATCGAAAACGCTATACTGCAGGAGCAGTATATCAAATCCGAAGAAAAATACCGCACCCTGTTCAACAGCGATCCGCACCCGATCTTTATTCTGGACACTCGAACTCACAGAATCCGAGACGTCAATCAAAGAGCCCTGGACTGTTACGGATATTCGCGGGAAGAAATGCTGGGCCTTGACTTTCTCGAACTCAGTGACAGAGATGAAGAATTGGCTGAGGCATTGGAAGAGCTTTCGCTCGACAAATCTCTGTTGTTCGCCAAGAGAAAACACTACCGCAAAGGGCGGCACCCATTTTTTGTTAATGTCAATATCAGCCTTGCCAAATATGGTGAGAGTGAGGTGGTGATTGCTTCCACGCCCGATATAACCGAGAGCGTCGAAAAGGAAACCCAGCTGATCCAGGCCAGCAAAATGACAACCTTGGGACAGATGGCCGCGGGAATCGCGCACGAAATCAATCAACCGCTCAATGTCATTCAGGTCTGCGCCGATTTTTTCCTGAAAATGATCGACCGCGGTCAGACCATCGGTGAAGACGACTTGAAATCGATGGCATCCGACATCGGTAAAAACGTCCAGCGGGCGGCGGCCATCATTCAGCACATGCGCGATTTCGCCCGGCAGTCGGTAGCGGCGCGGAACAAGATCAATATCAATGACCCGATTCGGGATGTCTTCAAGGTGCTCGGTCACCAACTGCGCGTCCATCAGGTCGAGTTGGTCCTCGAACTCGATCCGGCCATTCCGCCCATCATGGCCGATCACAACCGGTTGGAGCAGGTCTTCATCAACCTGGTGACCAATGCCGTCGATGCCATGGACGAAAAACAGGGTAGGCCGGAATACGGTAACTCGGAAAAATTGCTCAAGATCAAATCCTTCGCCGAAAACGGCGTCGTTTCGGTTACCGTTTCCGACAACGGAATCGGTATGAGCAATGAGGTCATCGGCAAATTGTTTGAACCATTTTTCACGACAAAGGATGTCGGCAAGGGGACGGGACTGGGCGTCAGCATCAGCTACGGCATCGTCAAGGATTACGAAGGCACCATAGAAATCAACAGTAAAATCGGCGAAGGTACCACCTTCAAAGTTAAATTTCCGGCTGTAAGGCAAATTGAAGAAAAATGAACAGAATACTGCTTGTCGATGACGAACCCGACATACTGCGGGTACTCGGCATTTCACTCCGAGCCGACGGTTATGAGGTACTGACCGCATCGAGTGGTGAAGAAGCCTTGGCCATATTCGCACGCGAAACGCCCGAACTGGTCATCACGGATATCAAAATGCCCGGTATGAACGGGATCGAGGTGTTAAGAGAAGTAAAACATATCAGTGATGAAACCGAAGTGATCATCATCACCGGCCATGGCGACATCGATTCGGCCATCGAGGCCCTGCACTATGGGGCCTCGGATTTCATCAACAAACCGGTGAGGGACAAACAACTGACAATTGCCCTCAAACGTGCGCAAGACAAGATCCATATCAAGCAGCAGCTGCGGGAGTACACCACCACCCTCGAGCACAAGGTTGAAGCGGCAACCCGTGAAATCAGGCGGCGCTGGAACTTTCAGGGCAAGTTGATTCGGAGCTCGAATGACGGGATCGTGGCCACGGACGAAGAGTTGAGAATCGTCATTTACAATCCAGGTGCAGAGCGAATTTTCGGCTATCCGCAGCAGGACGTCATTCATCGCATGCAGATACAGGAGCTCTACACACCGGAAATAGTCGATTTGTTTGTGGCCGGGATGACGCAAGAAAACGGGTTGAAGGAATTTCCCTGGCAGGAAACATCGATCGTGTCTGGAAACGGCGAAAACATTCCGGTTCGTTTTTCGGGGTCGATTCTGCATGAAAATGACCGCAAAATGGGAAGCGTCGCTTTTTTCCAGGACCTGAGGGAAATCAAACGTCTCGAACGCGAATTGCTCAAAGCCGAACGGCTGGCCGCCGTCGGTCAGACCGTAGCCGGGCTGGCCCACGGACTCAAGAATATTTTACACGGACTCAAGGGCGGCAGCTATCTGGTTGACTTAGGAATCAAAAAAGACGATACTGCAAAACTCAAGAGCGGCTGGGACATGATCAAGCGGAACATCGGGCGCACTTCGGAATTGGTTCTGGACCTCTTGACTTACTCCAAAGAAAGAGAGCCCGAATTCGAAGACTGCTTCCCGAACGAAATTGCCGCGGACGTAGCCGACCTGCTTTCTGAAAAGGCACGGGAAAACCGGGTTGAGATCAAGAAATCTCTCGATCCGTCGATCTCTAAAGTGTCGATGGATCCGCGCATCATTCACAGTGCGCTGCTCAATCTCATGACAAATGCCATTGATGCCTGCCTGTTCGATGAGGACACCGGTAAAAAATGGCAGGTCGCCATAGTGACGACGCTCGAAGACGATAACTGCATCCGTTTTGACGTCTCCGACAATGGCGCCGGTATGAGCAATGAGGTCCGCGAAAAATTGTTTACCTCTTTTTTCAGTACGAAGGGGCATCGGGGAACGGGTCTCGGCTTGATGGTGACCCGCAAACTCGTCGAAGAACACGGCGGGCGGATCGACGTGATCTCCGCGCCGGGTAAAGGAACGACCTTTACCATCCACCTGCCCTTCGAAGCCGCCGGTGAAAAAAAGACATAATATAAGCGTTCGATAGAAAACTATAGACAAGGAGGAGTGACCATGGGTAAAAAAGTTCTGGTCGTCGATGATGACCCGGATGTTCGCTTATTTAACGTGACGGTTCTCGAAGAACACGGGTATACGCCATTGGTGGCCACCAACGGTGAAGAAGGCAGAAACTTGGCCAAACAGGAAAAACCGGATTTGGTCATTCTCGATGTCCTCATGCCCCGCGAAAGCGGCATTCGGTTGTACCGCGAACTCAAAACGGACAAGACCCTGAAACAAATACCGATCATCATGCTGTCTGGAATAGCTGAAAAGTCCTTCCTGCGCTCCCAAAAGGTACTGGCGGAGTTCGGTGATGCCACCGTTCCCGAACCCGAAGCCTATCTGGAAAAACCGGTGGAAGCCGAAGAGTTGGCTGCGACAATCAAAAAAATTATCGGTTGATACAGCGGGTGAATGTTTCTCCCATACGACAAAGAGCGACACATGCCATGAAAATCAAGAAACTGCTGTTTGTCACCAAGTTCGAGGAGCTGGGCTTAGACGCTCTCCAATCACTTCTGATTCTGCGTAAAGCCGCCCTTGAACATGTGGTTTTCGTCAACGTCATCGAGAGGGAACGGGTGGCCATGCGCCGGGGTACCGGATACAACAAGAAAGCGGAGATCCGGCTACGCGAAACCGCCAACATCCGCTTCATCGATTGGGCGGAAAACCTTTTCGAACAGGGTATGGAGGTCGGTGTCTACATCGTCGTCGGCAGTCTGGTGGGCGAGGTGATCAAAGCTGCCCAAAAAGAGGAAGCCGATCTGATCGTCATCGGGCGGTCGCAAAAGGGTGTGGTCGAGCAGTTGTACGCGGGATCTGACATCACCGAGTTGCTGCACCGGACAGCAAGACCCGTGCTCGTTTATAAATACCTGTCGGAGAGCTCGTTCGCCCTTGAAATGCCGTTCGAACGACCCATTCTGGCAACCGACGGGTCGCCGGCCAGCCTGAAGGCCGTCGAATACCTTAAGGAATTAAAGGGGATTATAAAAGAAATCCATATCGTGCACGTTGCCGCGCAAAAGACGCTCAGCGGTTCGGCCATGGCGATTCAAAAAACGCGCAAGAAAATGCGTGGTCAAATGGATGAGATCTGTAATATTTTTGAAGCCGAGGGGATCGCCGCGCGTTCTCATGTTTACGTCGGCAACCCGGAACAGGAGATCGAGAAGGCCGCGCGGGATTGTCAGGCAACCCTGATCGTCATGGGATCATCCGGAAAAGCAGGTTGGGTGGAAAGATGGCTCGGCAGCACACCGCGAAACATTGCCGAAAAGTCGGCCTACCCGACCATGCTCATCCCGCCGGAAAAAATATAAATAAACAGGAGGAATTAATGGCGGTAATTACCATTTCGAGGCAATTCGGCGCGGGGGGCAAGACCATAGGAAAAATGGTCGCCGACAAACTGGGCTACACGTTCGCCGATGATGACATCATTCAGATGGTTGCCGAAGCAGCCAATGTGTCCCCCCACTGGGTCGAATCAATTGAAAGGGAAGCCGGCGGCAAGCTCTCCAGGGTCGTCTCCAGCATGGTTTCCAAACGCCTGGTGGACCGAATTCTCAAGGATGAACGCGGTTATCTGGACGAAAGGCTCTATCTGGACTATCTGGTCGTCATCATCGCGCAGATCGCAGAAGAAGGCAACGTCGTCATCCTGGGACGCGGCAGCCAGTACATTCTCGGCGATCATCCCGACGCGCGCCACATCCTCTTGATCAATAATTTCGAAAACCGCGTCAAGTTCATGATGGAACACTACGATTTTTCTGAAAGCCGGGCCGCGCAGGTCGTCAACCGCGAAGATAAGCGCCGGCTCAATCTTTATCGCAAGATCAACAAGACCGATTATGACAATCCGGCCCTCTATCACCTGGTGTTGAACATGGCAAAAATGGACATGCAGGCGGGAGTCAAGCTCATATTGGATTTGGTGCCTTCGTAAAAAAAGGGGGAGGGACGAGGCGATCGGGGGCCGGCAGCCGGGCCCAATCGGATCCGAATACCGGCCATTGAATTGCTCTATGAAGGGTGTACCAGTTTGCAGACCAGCTTTTCGGCCACGTCCAAATCGACGCGGCTCATGTTGAGGACCACGTGATAATGGACCCAATTGTCGTAATCCTCTTTTCCGAATTTGCGATATAAGTTGATCCTTCTTTTATCCTCACTGTTGATGGTCTGAACAGCGTGTTTGGTAAAAAGTTCGTATTTTTCTTCGATAAACTTGATGCGGTATTCCCTGTCAGCCACCAGTAGAATGTGAAAAGTCTCGTCATTGTCTTTGAGGATAAACTGACTGCCCCTGCCGAGAATTACAGCATTGCCTTCCTCAGCGATCGCCTTGATGATCTTGTGCAGGAGGTCCAAATATATCTCTTCATCGATATAGCCGTGCCGGTCGTCCAGGAGGCGGTCGAAAAAACTTTTTGACACCAGGCCGGAAATCAACCGTTCGATCTTTCCCCCAGCCTCCTTTTCCATCGATTCGACCCAGTTGGGGGAAACTTTGGCCTTTTTAGCGACCATCTGGATGATTTCATTGTCATAGAAAGTGTAGCCAAGTCTTTTGGCGACCCTTTTCCCCAACGTGATGCCGCCAGCCCCGAACTGCCTGGAGATCGTCAGTACGGCCATAGTGACCTCCCCTGTACTGTAATAAGAGTGAATTGATGTGGTCAGAAATACATTAATGGCCATCCTAATGGCATCGCTTTTAAATATCAATAATTTTCGCAGAAATCGGTAACTCTTGATCCATATTTTTGTCTTAGAAGAAGACGTTTTCCAGGTCGCCGCGCATTGAACAGGGCCTATAAACTGTATCGATTTCTTTATATAATGAGCATTTTAGGCAGAGATTTCGGTTGCA
>JARROL010000070.1:0-10438 GCA_037383965.1 Desulfobacterales bacterium
AAGCGCTGATAGCGACACCGCAGAACCGCAAGCAACTCGAGCAGGTGAAAGCAAAATTCGAACTTCAAATAGCCAAAGAAAAGAACATAGCCGAGGAGATGGCTGAAAAGCTTCAAGGCGTCACGGTGACTATCCCGGCCAAGGTCAGTGAAGAGGACCGGCTCTACGGTTCGATCTCCGTTCGCGACATCATAGAGGCACTCGACAAGCAGGACATCACGGTCGAGAAACGTATGGTCCTACTGACCGATCCGATCAAGCAGATTGGCACGTACATGGTTCCGATCCGGGTTTACAAGGATGTCGAACCCGAGATCACGGTGGAAATCGTACCGGAATCCTGACATCGAGTCCGCCGTCGTCCAGGCCAGTGTCGCGGCAACCGGGAGGGCACAGCACCTCCCGATGCACTCCCCGAGAGGCACTCGTTTATCCGCGGGACAACAACCCTTCTCCTACACCATGTCACGACCCTCGATCGGAGGTGGTCAGTCTCATGCCAGAAAGATCCCAACTCAAAGAAAACGACCCGTCCCTGGTCCACCTGCCGCCACAAAACATCGAGGCCGAGGAGTCGCTCATCAGTGCAATCCTGGTTGACAATCACACCCTGTTGGATGTTCTCGAAATCTTGTCAGCCGACGATTTTTACAAAACCGCCCATCAAAAAATTTTTGCCGCTATAACCGAGCTTTTCGGCCGCAACGAGCCGATCGACCTGGTTACCCTGTCCAACCATCTCAAACAACGCGGCCAACTCGATCACATCGGCGGCCCCGCCTACCTTTCCCATTTGGTCGATACAGTGCCCCTTGCCGTCAACGCCCAGCACTATGCCAAAATCGTACACGACAAAGCCAGCCTGCGACGGCTTATCCAGAAGGCCGGCGACATCGCCCGTCGCTGCTACGAGGACCGCGGCGATGTCGAGGAAGTGATCGACTTTGCCGAGGCGTCGGTCTTCGAAATATCGGAAAATAAGGCCAATCAGAGCTTTCACCCGCTCAGCAAGATGATCGAAGACAACATCGACATGCTGGAGGAACGCCAGGGAAACAAATCACTGATTACGGGGGTCACCACCGGATACACTCTTCTGGATCACAAAACTTCCGGCCTGCAGAACTCCGATCTGATCATTCTCGCCGCCCGGCCCGGGATGGGAAAAACGGCCTTTGCGCTGAACATCGCCCGCAATGCCGCGATGGAGACCGGCGTGCCGGTGGCCATTTTCTCGCTGGAAATGTCCAAGGAACAGCTGTCGATGCGGATGCTCAGCAGCGAGGCCCGGCTCGATTCGACGCGCCTGCGAAGCGGCTTCATCAGCCAAGAGGATTGGCTGCGGATTACCGAAGCGGCCAGCAACCTGTCCAATGCACCGATCTTCATCGACGATTCGCCCGTGCTAACGGCCATGGAGATCCGTGCCAAGGCACGCCGGCTCAAGCTGGATAAAAATGTCGGTCTGATCATTATCGATTATATTCAGCTGATGCAGGGGCGACGTTCGGCTGAACGCCGGGAGTTGGAGATCTCCGAAATATCCAGAGCCTTGAAAGCCTTGGCCAAAGAACTCAACCTACCGGTCGTCGCCCTCTCCCAGCTCAACCGGATGCTCGAACAGCGCAGTGACAAACGGCCGCAACTCTCCGATTTGCGCGAATCCGGCGCCTTGGAACAAGACGCCGATGTCGTCACCTTTATCTACCGTGATGAAGTCTACAACAAGGACGAGAACAATCCAAACAAAGGCAAAGCGGAAATCATCATTTCGAAACAGCGCAACGGCCCGATCGGCATGGTTCCTCTGGTGTTTTTGAATACCTACACCCGTTTTGAAAATCCGGCCAGCCAGGACAACATTGTTCCGTTTCCCGGATAAGGCGGCGGCACAGCCATGAAGCGGCTCCATGGAAACATCGGCGGCCTCAAGGCGAGCCAGACCCGCCGGCTCGAAATGCTCTATCGACGGCGGGTCCCTCCCGATCAGGTCATCACCTTCGAGCTGGCCCGTGAAATCTCCAGCCTGTCTTACGAGGGTCGACGTCAGGTCGGCCTTCTGATTGACCGCGGCGGCAGGATCGTCAGCGTCATCGTCGGCGATCACCAAAAAATCGTCATCCCGGATCTCAGTGAGTACCGTGCCGCACCGGGCCGTTTGCGGGGCCTGCGGTGTCTGCATACCCACTTAGACGATGAACCGCCGACCAAGGACGACCTGACCGATCTGGCCCTGCTCAGACTCGATTTGATGGGGGTCGTCACGGCAGTCGGCGACACCGAACTCCCCCGCGTCTATCTGACCCACATTCTTCCTGGGGCACCGGCCGAGACCCCTTGGCAGCTGCTGCCACCCCTTGCGGCCAACGCGTTGAATATCAATTGTCTCGATCTGATCAGGGCTCTCGAGGACGAACTCGCCCAGATGCGCTCGCTTCATCGGGCCGCACGCGGAAAAGAGCGTGCCCTACTGGTCAGCGTCACCAGCGCTCCTGGCCGACAGGCCCGCGACTCTCTGGCCGAACTCAAAGAGCTGGCGGCTACCAGCGACATTGAAACGGTCGATGCCATTCTCCAGCACCGCAAGCAGGCCGACGCACGCTTCCTGATGGGCCGCGGGAAGGTGGAAGAGCTGACCCTGACGGCACTCAACCGCGGTGCGACCATGATCGTCTTCGACCAGGAATTGAACCCGTCTCAAATCCGCGCGATTACCGACCAGGTGGACATCAAGGTCATCGATCGCACGATGTTGATCCTGGACATCTTCGCCCAGCGGGCCCACTCGCGAGAGGGCAAACTCCAGGTAGAACTGGCGCAGCTGAAGTACCTGCTGCCTCGTCTGATCGTCAAAAACACGGCCATGTCGCGCCTGACCGGAGGAATCGGAGGCCGCGGACCCGGTGAAACCAAACTGGAAATCAATCGCCGACGGGTACGTGACCGGATCGCGCAGCTGGAAAAAGCCCTCGTTCTCGTTCGCCGCCAGCGTAAACAGCAACGCGCCCGGCGAAGTAAAAAGCGGCTGCCGGTCATTTCCATAGTAGGCTACACCAATGCCGGCAAATCAACCCTGCTGAACACGTTGACCAAAAGCCGCGAATTGGTCGAGAACAAACTCTTCGCCACCCTCGACCCCTCGAGCCGGCGTCTGCGGTTCCCGCGTGACGTCGAGGTGATCATCACCGACACTGTCGGCTTCATCAAGGACTTGCCGCAGGACCTGGTGGTCGCCTTCCGGGCGACCTTGGAGGAACTGGAGAACGCCGACCTGCTGCTGCATGTCATCGACATCAGCAATCCCCGGTACCTGGAGCAGGTCCACTCGGTGGAAGACATTCTGAACGACCTGGAACTCGAAAAGTTGGCCGTCATACGGGTTCTGAACAAGCAGGACCTTGTCGATCCAGAACTGGTCCGCACGCTGACTGCGCGGCTCGACGGTATTCCGGTTTCAGCCGACACGTCCGGCACCCTCATGCCTCTTATCGAGCGGATGCAGAAACACTTTTTACCGGCCTTGGAAAACCGCATTATTACCGATGACCGCAGGCCGGAAGGAGATAACTGATGATGGATCCTATTCAGCAAATCGACTTAGAAGACGTCAGGAGGGTCGGCATTGCTGCCGCTTACCAAGCCGCCGAAATTTTGCAGACCAAGTTCGGCAAAATTTCCCGGGTGCGTAAGAAAGGCGCCATCGACCTGGTCACTGAAGCCGACACCGCTTCGGAAGAACGCATTCTCCAGGTGATCCGCTCCCGGTTTCCCGACCACGGTATTCTGGCTGAGGAAAGCGGCCGTGACACCGTCGAAAGCGCCTGCACCTGGATCATAGACCCGCTGGACGGGACAACCAACTACGCACACCGGATCGGCATGTATGCCGTTTCGATCGCCTTCGCAGTCGAGGACGACGTCGTCCTCGGAATCGTGCTCAACCCTGTGACCGGTGAACTCTTCACGGCTACGACCGGAGGTGGAGCCGCTTGCAATGAGCGCCCCATCCGGGTCTCGCAGACATCCTCGCTCACAGACAGTCTCTTGGTGACCGGCTTCCCGTATGATGTGCGGGAGGACCTGGCGCCGATCGTGTCTCGATTTACCCGGTGTCTGGAAGCGGCGCAAGGGATTCGACGGCTCGGTTCCGCTGCACTGGATCTGTGCCATGTAGCCTGCGGCCGGTTTGAGGGCTTTTGGGAGGAGCACTTGAAATCCTGGGACACCGCAGCCGGAATGCTGATTGCACGGGAGGCCGGGGCTAAAATTACCGATTTTTCAAACCGACCCTACACACCCGAGAGTTTAGAGATATTAGCCACCAATGGCTACGTTCACGAACAAATGCTGGAATTGCTGACGGTAAAGCCTCGCGGGGGGTAAGCGTTCATAAGGCACCGCATCTGCTTTGTGGTCGGGCACTTAACGAACAAAAGTACATCTACGGCACCCTGTAAACGCTTACAATTACGTGGTTTGAAGCGCAACGGACATTGCAACCCTATGAACGGTTACCGTGGGGGATAGCCTCTTCTAAACTGATCGGGTTTTTTCGTGAACCCTAAAAGTGGGCAAAATCTTCGAAGAGAATGCCGATCAGATAGTTCAGCTGAGAAAAGCGTTTGACGCCTCGTTTGACGGCAGCAAAACCCGCTACGGCTTCCTCACGCAATCGTCCTCCGGCAACCGTCAGGTGATTAAAACTTCCCCGAATGCAGCTTCTGGCGGAAGAATTCAACCTGTTTTTGAATGGCACCATTTTTCTTGATCCCCTTTTCGATGCAATTGACGGCGTGCAAAACAGTCGCGTGGTAGCGGTTGAAACTGCGGCCGATCGTTTGAAGCGGTGAGTCCGTGAAGTTCCGGGCGAGATACATTGCAATCTGGCGCGGCCGAACGAGGTTTTGTTTGCGGGAACGAGAATCGATCTCGTTGATCGAGATATTGTAGTGTTTGCAGACCAGCTTCTTGATGATGTCGACGGTGATGGTGCTTCGTTGACGGACAATGTTCTTGACGACGCTCTCCGCCAAAGCGATATCGATGGGGCAACTCAGAAGCGAGGCCTTGGCCGTCACTCCGATCAGTCCGCTTTCCAACTGTCGGACATCGTCGGTCAACTCGGAGGCCAGGTAATGAATGACCTTTTCCGGAATTGGCATACCTTTCAACAGAGCCTTGCGCTGCAGGATGCGCACCCGGGTCCGGAAATTCGGTGCCTCGATGTCCGAAATCAGACTGCCCGATAGACAGGAGCGCAGTTTGTCGTTGAGTTTGGGGATCTCGCCTGGACGATAGCAGCTCGAAAAGATAATCTTTTTTTCGGCTTCGAAAAGCGAATCGAGGGTCATGGACAGTTCGACCTGGGTACGTTCCTTGCCGCTGAGGTGGTGGACATCCTCTAGCAGCAGCACGTCACAGTCGTTTCGGTATTTGCCCTTGAACTTGTCGATCGCGTCGTTGCGGTAAGCCTGGACCATCTCGTTGCTGAAATCCTCAGCTGTCATATAAAATACGCGTTCGCGGGGAGACTGGTTGAGGATGAGGTGGCCGATTGCCTGGGTCAAATGGCTCTTGCCCATGCCGGTGTTGGAAAGCAGAAAAAGAGAATTCTGCAGTGAGGCTTTGCGTGAGGCCAGGGACAAGGCCGCCGAGTAGGCGAAGTCATTGTTGCCGCCCACGACAAAATACTCGAACGTGAAATCCTTACGCAGCAGGCGTCCGTTGTGAGGCCGAACGGACAGATCCGGTAGGATCAACTGTCGGCTAAACTCCGGCTTGGGAGTTCGGCCACCGTTGCCGTTGGCAACGAGAAATGAAATAGTACAGTCTTTACCCAAGGCCCTTTGAAATTCTTCCACGATAAATGAGCCGTAGTTTTCCTGAACCCGCTTCTTGGAGAAGAAATTGGGACAGGCCAATACGAGGCCGCCCTCCTCATCCAAAAAACACCTGATCGGTTCAATCCACATCCGGAAACTGTGACCGGGAATTTTTTCCTTGATCGCAGTTTTCACGCTGCTCCAGACGGTTTCCATAGGTTTCGGCACTCTGATATGTTAGAAAATTGTTAAAGAAATGGTGACTAAGATACTGTTATTTTAATGTTAATTACGATAAAAACGTCGGTGTCAAACAGTATGGGAGATTTATCTTTGATTTTGAGATGCCGGTAAATTTGATATGCGAGTATTAACGTCTTTTGGCATCCTGAGTCAAACCGGATGGTCCGTATTTGTGAACTAAACCTAAAACATTTATAAACAATTTGTATCGTTATAAAATCATTAAAATTTTTAATAAATCAGCGTCCAACTCCCCTGAAACACGTGCATTTTTTATGTTAGCAGTTTATTCAAGCATTCTAAGCATATCGCCCGCGGAAAGGATTGTGGATACAAAAAAGCAATCTTTGAATTTCATTAATTTTCGCGTTTTTTCTTTAATTTTTATAATACCTGAATCTCAGGCGCCAACCATCGTCAAATGCAGTTTATCGACAGCCTGTTCCTGATTTTGTTTGAAAAAGACGCAAAGATCTGTAGTATACTGAATGATTACGGCTAACCTGAACGGATCGGACGATGGACGCACACAATATGATTGTCATTCGTGGCGCACGGGTGCACAATTTAAAAAATGTCGATCTGGATTTGCCACGCAACCGGCTTATCGTGATCACCGGTCTTTCGGGATCAGGCAAATCGAGCCTCGCTTTCGACACCCTTTACGCCGAAGGGCAGCGTCGGTATGTGGAATCTCTTTCCTCCTACGCTCGTCAGTTCCTCGAACGAATGGAAAAGCCCGCGGTCGACCTGATCGAGGGGCTCTCGCCTGCCATTGCAATAGAGCAAAAGGCCGCCAGTCATAATCCGCGTTCCACGGTGGGCACCGTAACCGAAATCTATGACTATCTCAGGCTGCTTTTCGCTCGTATCGGCACGGCACACTGCCATCGCTGCGGCGAACCGATCAGTCCCCAGTCTATCGATCAGATCGTGGACCGGATTATGGCCCTGCCGTCCGGTCACCGCATCATCATCCTGTCGCCACTGGTTGATGCTGAAAAAGGTACACACGAAAAGCTTCTCAAACGGTTGCGCAAGGATGGCTTTGCTCGGGCTCGGGTCGATGGTGAAATCCTCGAGATCGAGGCAATCGACGTGCTCGACAAGCGAAAATCTCACAGCATCGAGGTGGTGGTCGATCGTCTGGTCGTCACGGAGAAAATTCACAATCGTCTGGCCGATTCCCTGGAACTCGCTCTGGCACTTTCTGACGGAAAGGTGACGGTCGACATGTTGGGCCGCGGGACAATCCGGTTCAGCGAGAAGGCGACTTGTCTTCGCTGCGGCATCGATTACTCTGAATTCACACCCGCCAGCTTCTCGTTCAACTCGCCCCGGGGCGCCTGCCCTCGCTGCGACGGTCTGGGGACCACCACCGAATTCGATCCGGACCTCATTGTCCCGAATCCTGAGCTGTCTCTGCGGGAGGGTGCGGTCGCCATCTGGGCCAATCGCAGCACCATGCAGTTTATTGAATTTCTGGATGCATTGACGGCCCATTACGGCGTCAGCATTTATACACCTTACAAGGACCTGCCAAAGCACTTCAAACAAGTTCTGATGCAGGGTTCCGGAAAGGATTTGATCCCGTTTTACTTCGAACGCGGCGAACGCCGATACACCTATAAAAAAACGTTTGAGGGCATCATCCCCAAATTACAGCGCCGCTACGCGGAAACGGATTCCTTCCAGGTCAGAGAAGAGATCAAATTGTTCATGAATTTTCGCCCATGCTCCGAGTGCGCGGGGGCGAAGCTCAATCGCGAGAGTCGGTCGGTAAAAGTCGGTGGATTGGCCATCCACGAAATTTCCGCCTTGTCGATCGCGCAAGCACAGTCTTTCCAATCCGGTTTGAAATTGGAAGGGCAGCAGGCAGTGATTGCCGAGCGAATCCTAAAGGAAATCGATGAACGCCTCGGTTTTTTGAACAACGTGGGGCTTTCCTACTTGACACTCGATCGCCCGGCTGCCACTCTTTCCGGCGGCGAGAGTCAACGCATTCGGCTCGCCACCCAGATCGGTTCGAAGCTGACCGGGGTCCTCTATGTGCTCGACGAACCAAGCATCGGCCTTCATCAACGTGACAACCGACGCCTGCTTCAAACCCTTATGCAGATGCGTGACCTGGGCAACACAGTTCTGGTCGTCGAACACGATGAAGAAACCATACGAGCTGCCGACTACGTGGTCGACATGGGACCGGGCGCCGGAATCAACGGCGGTCGTCTGGTTTTTGCCGGCACGCCCGCCCGGCTGCTCGATGAAAAAACCTCTTTGACCGGTCAGTACCTCTCCGGCCGGAAGCGGATTGAAGTGCCCCGGCAGCGTCGCCATAGCAATGGCCGTGAAATCGTCATCGAAGGGGCCTCGGCCAACAACCTGAAGCATATCGATGTGTCCTTTCCGCTCGGAATGTTCACCTGCGTAACCGGCGTATCCGGGTCCGGAAAATCAACCCTGGTTCTGGAAACGCTGCACCACCTCATCGCCCAAAGGATATACCGCACCCGTATTCCGGCCGGAGCCCACCGGGCGATCAAGGGCCTTGAGCATATCGACAAGGTCGTCAACATCGACCAGTCACCGATCGGCAAAACCCCCCGCTCCAACCCGGGAACCTACACCGGTGTCTTCAACCACATCCGGGACCTGTTTGCCCGCACGCCGGAAGCGCGTGTCCGGGGATACAAACCCGGCCGATTCAGCTTCAACGTCAAGGGCGGGCGCTGTGAAGCCTGCGGCGGTGACGGCATCGTCAAGATCGAGATGCATTTTTTACCGGACGTCTACGTCACCTGCGACGTGTGTCGGGGGCGGCGCTACAACCGCGAAACCCTCGAAATCCGCTACAAGGGCAAGAATATCGCCGAGGTCCTGAAATTGACCGTTAATCAGGCACTGGCCTTTTTTGAAAGAATCGGCAACATCCGATCCAAACTGCAGACCCTGGTCGATGTCGGATTGGGCTATGTTCAACTCGGGCAGCAGGCCACGACCCTCTCGGGCGGGGAAGCCCAGCGGGTGAAGCTCGCACGCGAGCTCAATAAAAAAGGAACCGGCAAAACCGTTTATATATTGGATGAACCCACCACCGGTCTGCATATCGACGATATCCGCAAACTACTCGAGGTTTTGAATCGACTGGTTGACACCGGCAATACGGTTGTCGTTATCGAGCACAATTTGGACGTGATTAAAACGGCCGATTACCTCATCGACCTGGGGCCGGAAGGCGGAAACGACGGGGGATACTTAGTGGCGTGCGGGCGGCCGGAGGATATCGCCGGCAACGCGGCTTCCCACACCGGCCGATGGCTGAAGAAGGTCCTGTAACCCGAAGATTTTGATTGCTCCAATATTGCTGATTGGCATATTCTTTCTTCAATATCTTAAGGTTTGGATTTTAGAATTTAAGTCCTTGTGATTTATTTGTTTTCTGATTTTTGTAATTTACCCCCCTATGAGGTGGGCGCCTCCGTCCGGATAATCGGTTGCGGAAGACGGCTGGAACTCACCGCCAACGGGCCCTAAGCCCGGTCCCGTCTTCGATTCACGAGTTCGAATGAAGCTTGAAGGTCGCGCCTTCCAAACGGCATCGGCATTGGTTCCGGTCTAAGGCTCCGTAAGCGACTCAGACAGTCAGCCGCTTTTCGTAACCGATTATCCGGACTCCGGCGCGTCGTTTAAACGCACCGTGGCAGCCCGAAAGGTCATGCGCGTCAAAAAAAGGGGTCCGGCTGAAGCTTCAGCCGAACCCCTTTTTTATGGCCTGATAAAAATTTGACTTTATTGGGCGAAAAGTGCCGCGATCGAAGCTGCCTGCGGATGGGCGAAGATGAGAATCAGCGCCACAACCAGTGCGTAGATACACAGTGATTCGATCAGTGCCAGACCGATCAGCATGGTTACCGTGACCTTACCGGAAGATTCGGGATTGCGGGCGACACCCTCGACCGCAGCCCGCAGGCCCATACCCTGCCCAAGACCGCATCCGAAAGCGGCAATGGCAATCCCAAAACCAGCTGCCGTAACACAGGCGATGAAGAACTCAAGTGCTTTTGCTTCCATACTTTACTTTACCTCCTTGTTAAAATGTGTTGTTTGGCTTCTTCCAATTTATCCCAATCTACGGTCGCATGGACCGCTTATCCGCGGATCAGTGTGCGTGTTCCATTGCGCCGGCAAAATACATGATCGACAGCAGGAAGAACACAAAGGCCTGCACGAATGAGACGAAAATCCCCATTGCCATGATCGGCAGCGGCGCAAAAAAGGCACCGGCCAACATGAACAAAATCATGAGAACCAGTTCATGTCCCATGATGTTGCCGAAAAGCCGGAAAGAAAGCGACATGATGCGGGCGAAGTGA
>JARROL010000071.1:0-11481 GCA_037383965.1 Desulfobacterales bacterium
CTTGCCGCCACCCGCCATGGCTGACTGCAAGTGTATTGACAATCGGCAGGCTTTTTGTTATATATCTAGTTTTGAAAAATTTTCCACCGGCCCCTGTGGTTGAGGTCTCGTGATCCCGAGTGATGGAAACAAAAAAAGGAGCAGGCCGATGATCCACGTCGAAAATCTGACCAAAAATTATGGCGACATCGCCGCTGTGGATCAGATCAACTTCGAGATTCAAAAGGGAGAAATCCTGGGTCTGCTGGGACCTAACGGCGCCGGCAAGACCACCACCCTGAGAATGCTGACCGGGTTCCTGCAGCCCAGTACCGGAACGATCCGGGTCAAGGAGCTCGATATCGACCGGCATCCCATCGAAATCAAAAAAATCATGGGATACCTGCCCGAGTCGGCGCCGCTCTACCACGACATGCTGGTGTTCGACTATATGAACTACGTTGCCGACATCCGTGAAATCCCGCCGGACCGGAAGTTTGCGCGCCTTCGCGAACTCGGTGATCTGTGCGGTTTGAACCCGGTGATGCACATGCCGATCGCAGAGCTGTCCAAGGGTTTCAAGCAGCGGGTCGGGCTGGCGCACGCCATGATGAGCGACCCAGAAATCCTCATTTTGGACGAGCCCACCTCCGGGCTGGACCCCAACCAGATCGTCGAGATCCGCGACATCATCAAACGCATCGGCAAGCAAAAAACGGTTGTCCTTTCAACCCACATCCTGAGCGAAGCCGAAGCCACCTGCGACCGCGTCGTTATCATCAGCCGCGGTAAAATCGTGGCCGACGGCGACATCGACCAATTGAAGCATTCGGCGGGCGACACCAGCCTGATCCATCTCACCCTGCAGCAGGCCGACAGCGACGCCGTGAGGCAGAAATTGTCCGCCACCACGGGCGTGAAAGGCGTCGTAAGGCTGGATGCCGCCAACGGTCAATTGAAGGTCACACTCTCGGTGCCGTCCACTGAAGACCTGAGGGGTGAGATCTACCGCACCGTCAAGCAAACCGACTGGGAGTTGCTGGAGTTTTATCAGGAGTCCCGGACCCTTGAAACCGTTTTTCGTGAATTGACCAAGGAGAACTGAAATGCGAGCGGCCGTTCCCATTTTCAGAAAAGAATTCAATACGTATTTCGTTTCGCCGATCGCCTACATCGTCATCGCCATTTTCCTTCTGGTGACCGGCTGGTTCTTTTTCAGCACCTTTTTCAGAACTCAATGTCGGTTCCTACGAAACCCTGCTGACCCTGCCGGTCAGCTTCAATGACGTGATTTTCGGCAAATTCGCAGCCGCGGTGGCGTTTATCGTCGCCATGCTGGTCCCGACCCTCGGCTATGTTGCTACGGTGGCTGTTCTCGGCCGGCTCGACTGGGGTCCTGTCATCGGGGGGTATCTGGGCGCCGTGCTGCTAGGGGCTGCCTTTTCAGCCATCGGACTCTTCGCGTCCTCACTGACCCGCAATCAGATCGTCGCCTTCATCATCGGCATGACCATTTGCTTCGCACTGACCCTGTTCGAAAGGATGCTCTTTTTTCTACCGCGGGGCATCCTGGGAGCGGTTGCGTATCTGGGCGTCGACCAGCACTTTCAAAACATCTCCAAAGGCATTATCGACACGCGCGACATCATTTATTTTCTCAGCATCTGCTTTATCGGATTATATGCCGCCCACCTGGCGCTCGAAGATAAAAATTAAGGAGATCGTGTATCGTGGGAAAGGTTAAAAGCGGAAAGTATGTCAAATTTTTCATCTACCTTGTCGCGGTGGTGCTGGTGAACCTGGCCGGCATCACCCTTTTTCAGCGTTTCGATCTGACCGCCAACGGCGCTTATTCACTCTCCAAGGCCAGCCGACGGGCGGTCGCCACGCTCTCCGAACCGCTGACCATCAATGTCTTCTTTACCAAGAACCTGCCGGCACCTTACAACAGTACCGAACGTTACCTGCGCGACCTGCTCGAGGAATACGCCATCTATGCCGGTAAATATTTCAACTACCGCTTCTACGACGTCAGTCCGGAAGAAGGCGACCTTAAACCTGGCGCCCAAACGAATCAGGATCTGGCGAACAACTACGGCATCAGTCCGATCCAGATCCAGGTCATCGAAAAAGACGAGGTCAAGTTCCAGAAGGCTTACATGGGTCTTGTGATCCTACACGGCGACCTGATCGAACGGATCCCGACCATAACCTCCGTCGACCGGTTGGAATACCAGCTGACAACCGCCATCATGAAGTTGAACAACAAGGTCAGCGCCCTGCTGCGCTTGAAGGGCAAAATCCGAATTGCACTATTCCTGTCTTCATCCCTGAACAAAGTAGCGCCCGTCATCGGGCTCAACGACCTGCCCGATCTTCCCCAGCGCATCGGCGCTATCATCGATAAACTCAATCCCACTTTTTTAAACAAGCTCGAGTACGCTCGTCTGGACCCCTCCACCGACCCTGATACGGCGCGAGAGCTGCAGACAAAGAAAATCAACCTGCTCAGCCTCAGGTGGCCCGACCTGCCGCGTGAAAACCTCACCGCCGGTGAGGGCACCGTCGGCCTCGTACTGGAACATGGCGACAAAACAGCCGCGCTGCAGCTCGTCAATGTTGTGCGGATTCCGATCATCGGAACCCGCTATGAACTGGTCGCTCCGGACACACTTGAAAATCTGATCGGCGAAAACATCGACTCTCTCATCGATATCAACGAAAACATAGGCTACCTGGCGGACAAGGGAACCCTTCCCCTCATGCCGCCGGCGCGCATGAACCCCGCTGAGCAGTCTAACGCGGAAACACTCAACAATTTCCGGATGGTTGTCTCACAGAACTACACCATCAAGAACGTGGATCTCAAAGGCGGCAAGATTCCGCCGAGTCTCCGCTCTCTCATAATTGCCCGCCCCACCGAAAACTTCAGCGACGAAGAACTGTTTCAAATCGATCAGTTTTTAATGCAGGGAAAAAATTTGTTGCTCATACCGGACAGCTTTAATGAGATCATGCCGCAACAGCAGATGCCCCCCGGTATGAGTCCGGGTCCCCGCTACGAACCGCTCAAGACGGGTCTGGAAAAGCTGCTCGATCACTATGGCATCCGTGTCAAACAATCCTATGTGATGGATGAAAATTGCTTCAACCAGGAATTGCCGCAGTCTCTGGGAGGCGGCGAGCGACCGATCTACTTCGCCCCGTTGATAGAAAGCCAGAGAATCAATCACGACCTCGAGTTCATGCATAACATCAACCGCCTGGTGGCGGTCCGCATCTCCCCGCTGGAGCTGATCGAAGAACGCCTCGAGGAGAGTGACATAAAAGCCTACCGGGTTTTTTCTTCCTCGGCGAAGTCATGGGAAATGAGGGGACAGATCAACCTCAACCCGGAGTTGATCCGACCGCCCCAGAGTAAAGATGAATTTCAGAGCTACCCGCTGGCATATGTACTGGAAGGCGGCTTCAGCAGCTATTTCACCGGCAAACCCCTACCTGAAAAGAAAACGGCCCCACCCGATGCAGGAGACGACACAAAAACCGATGCGGCCGGCGAGGCCAAACCTCCAGTCGAAAAGGAGGGGAACCCGGAAGGCGCTTCGGCCGCTGCGCCGCAAGCACAGGCAGAGCAAAAACCTGAAAGTGCGCCGGTGCCGGTCGAAAGCGAAGGCGCATTTATCTCACGCGGCAAGCCGGGACGCATCTTCATCATGGCGTCCTCGGAAATGCTGACCGACAATGTGATCGACGCCCAGGGCCGGGGTGCCGACGCCGTTTTCATCTTGAACGTGATCGATGCCTTGAACGGCCGCGGAGACATCGCGGTTCTGCGCGGCAAGAGGCAGGATTTCAACCCATTGCAACCGATCGGTGCCGGAGCCAAAACCGCCGTCAAAGCCTTCAACATCGCCGGGTTGCCGATCCTGGTGGTCCTGTTTGGCCTCGCCGTCTGGTTCCGGAGGATGTCCCGCAAGAGACGCATCCAAGAAATGTTTCAAGGATAAGAGAGGAAGGCGATGAAGCTGAAGAAAGAATACGTCATTCTGGCGCTTGTTATCGTCGGCTTGTCGATCTATCTGTTGACGCGTCAAACCGACCGGACCCTCTACCGGTTGCCGCAACTGCCGCCGGTTTCGGCCAAATCCATCACCCGCATCGAGATTAACGGTCCCGATGGGACGATCAATCTGAACAGGACCGACGACAGCTGGACCATCGGAGAGCAAAAGTATCCGGCCGACAGGGCCAAGGTCAGTCAAATGCTCGATGCCATCTCCGATCTTTCTCTGACGGCCATGATGTCCGAATCCAAGGACTACGTCCGATACGATCTGACCGACAAGAACAAAATATCGGTCAAGGCCTGGGCCGGCAAAACGCCAGAACGGGATTTTGATATCGGCAAAATCGGCCCCTCGTTTCGGCACACGTTCGTCAAGCTGGCCGGCGACGCGAATGTCTACCAGGCACGCAACAATTTCAGGGCCACATTCGAACAGGGTGTGGAAGATCTACGGGACAAGGTTGTTCTTTCCTTTGCCGCCAGCGATATCCAGGAAATCCGGCTGTCAAAGGGCACGGAAGTCATGACGCTGGCCCGTCATGAGACTCCTCTGTCAAAAGAGACCGGTGAAAAGGAAGAAAATGATCCGGCCAGGGAAGCGGCACCGCCGCTGAAGGCCAAAATGGTCTGGCAGACAAGCGACGAGCACACCGCCGCGTCCGCCAAAGTCGATGACCTGTTGGCCGCGGTTTCCCAATTGGTGTGTGAAAAATACATTGCTGATCATGTCGCGGCCGATTATAAAGACCCGATATACACACTGGAATTAGAAGGGCAAAAAGCGCATCGTCTGTCGATCTTCGCCAAGCAGAACGAAACCGACAACTCATATCCGGCCGTTTCTTCGGATAGTTCCTATCCCTTCTTTCTCTCGGAATGGAAGGCCAAGCAACTGATGCCGACTTTCGGAGACCTTCTTGAACCACCTAAGGAAGACCAGAAATAGGGTTCCTCATACTGCATGGCTTTTCGGGTAACCGACCCGGCGTGGAGGCCGTCGCGGTAACGGCCGGCACCTATTTCCACCGGCTTGCGGGACTTTTGACTGCGTGCTCCCTATGCTGCTGAGGGACGATCACGGACTCTTTTCTTCACGGGCAGAGAGTGCTTTTTTCTTCCCCAACCCTGAACCTGGAACGGATTCGTTCGGGTTCCCGAAACACGCTTTTGAATCTCACTCAACAGCGTCTTTAGAAAATGTGAAATGGAAGTACTAATACTGGTAAGAAGAAATGGATGGCGGTTGAGAATTTGCGTGTTGGCGGTGATCCTGACCGCCTTAATTTCCTTCGACAGCGCGAACGCGGAGCGAAATTGGGCCGCGACGCTTTACACCGGTCAGCTCACCGATGAGACCCTCGGCAACATCGTCACGGGCAACTTCAGCATGGAGGATGCCTATTGGGTGGGACTGGGATTGACACGCAGAATTTACACCTACCGTCACTACTTCGATCTCGAACTCGAGGGTCAGGTCAACAAGTTCTTCGGGGATCAGGACAACTGGGAGTTCGATTTATTCGGCTATGTCCGCTGGCTGCCGTTTCCCTGGGACCGATATCTGGACACGAGTTTCGCCTTCGGCGCGGGCCTGTCCTACGCCACGTCCGTACCTGAAGTCGAAGTCGAGAACCAGGGCGATTCGGCCCAATTTTTAGGGGCGCTCTCCTTCGAGTTCACCTTTGCGCTTCCCCGTATTCCGCAATGGAATCTTGTTACCGGCATTCATCACCGTTCCGGTGCGGGCGGCACGTTCAGCGGGGTGAAAAGTGCTTCAAACGGTTTCGACATCGGCATTCGCTTCTGGTTTTAAAAATTACTACCCCGCTTCACTCCTCCTGCCAGTCCTCGCCCCACTCTTCGGAGGCGACGGATGCCTTTGCCAGGACATCGAGCTTGGCGGCCTGCACCTTGCGGTAGACCGACCGGTAGTCCTTTTTTTCTCCGTCGACCCGCAGCAAATCGTTATCGACGGAGATGCCGAACAACCTTTCGTTCTCTTCGAGGTAAGGAAGAATCAGGTCCCAGTCCGCCGGGGTCAGGTCCACGAACTCGCCGCCGTTCAGCTGCCCCTCGACGGCGGTCTTGCGAGGGTCCCTCAGGTAGATGGCGCCACCCGAGGCCAGGGAGAAGAGGTTCGACCCCGGGTAGGGGCGTTCCCGGGCGAAGATCCTGCCGTTCGGATCGAATTCGAGGCCGTTCAGCACGACGAAGCCCCCGCCGTTGAGGGGATCGCCGGCCATGAAGGATTCGGCCAGATAATCCAGGCAGGTGCCGTTGATGACCACGCGGGGACGTCCGACGGCGTTGATCAGCGGCCGTCCGGCCGCATTGCCGAGGACGTAGACCTCCCCGCCCTTGGCGCCGTACATGAAGGTCTGGCCGACATCGCCGTAGATGACCAGTTTCCCGCGTTTCATGATCTGGCCCAACTGATCCTGTGCATTTCCATGTACATGGATCTCGAGGCCGTCGATGCCTGAAGCGAGGTAGTCGCCCGAGCTGTCGTAAACATCGATACGCACGCCGTCGGTATTGTTAAGCAGACCGCAACCGGTGAAGCGCTGACCCTTGTAGCCGTAGCAGAGAAACTGGCGCCATCCCATCTTATACGCCGCACAAATCAACCGCGCGTCGCAGGCATTGCCTTCGGGTGGAAACTCCCTGGCATTCACCACCAGTATCTTTTCAGGTTCCTGCGGGGGCCGCAACGCATCCCGCGTCGACCAGTCGATCTGACGGTATATGCTGCTGCCGTTGGTATCGATTTTCGGCGTGGCCTTAAAGAGAGCGGTCAGGTTTTCTCTGATGATTTGAAGCGTCGAACTGCGCTTTTTGGCACCAGTTGCCAAGCGGCGGTCGTTCAGAAACGTCAGGACCTCGATGGCCTTGGTTTTAGCGGTGTCGTTTTTTGCGCCCTGTTCAGCCGCTTCTCGGCAGAAGTGACCGAGTGCGGCGTAGTCCCACCCGGGAAGCTGGGTGGTGCCGTATGCTTTGAGTTTCGACGTGTCGGCGGCCGCCAAACCCCTGGCCAATGTGGCGGAAATCTCGTTTCCGTTGTCGGCGGCCCTCAGACCAAGCGACGGCCGGAAGTGCGCCTGCCCTTCCGGCGTCCGGACCGGAGTGCCGAACTTGTTGGTGCAGACAAGCTCTTTGGCGCCGTCGCCCCTGCCGGCGTCCTTGACGGTGAAGATAAAGGCCCCGCCGTCGGCGGCGCTGCCGCCGCGGGCGTTCCAATATTTGTCTGCCACCGGACAAAAGCGTTCGTCTTCGGCCGCCAAATTCTGGAGGGTGGCGTCGATGGCCTGCTTTTCCGAGCAGATCAGGCCGATCTGCACCTCACCCTCCTGCAGGGCAAACACCTGCGGACGCAGCATGGAGGTGTCGGTGATCCCGATGAGCTGGAAGTAGTTCGCATAGGGATTGTTGCGGGCAATGATGAAAAACCAGGGGCCGTCCGGGGAAGCATGGATGTGGGCCGACTGGATATATCGATAGATACGCTGCTTTTCAGGCGTCAGCCGGTCGAAATCGTGCTCGGTGGTCGGTGCCATGGCCTCGATGATATATTCCATCGGATATTCGAAGGTGCGGTTCAACAGGTCCAGCAACTGTACCGAAACCTCGGTATCGGTCAGAAATTGGGGGTAAATGTTGTGCTGCTTCAGGTATTCGCAGACCGCATAGTAATTGGCGAAATCGCCGTTGTGAACCAGGGCCTCGTCCATGCCGCTGAAGGGATGGGCGCCGCCGGGATGCCAGACGCGGCCCTTGGTCGGATAGCGCTGGTGGGCAATCCACCCATGGGCCTTGAAATCGTCGAGCAGATAATACTCGACCACTTTTTCGGCATAGCCGACAATTTTCAGAATCATCAGGTTGCGGCCGTGGGACAGCACGAAGGCCCGCTGCTCCCCCAATGACGCGTAAAACGCTTGATTGATGCGGGTGGAGTTCTGGTAGATGAACTCGTCTTCGGCCTTGCGGGGATCCAGGTCCTGCAGACGGTTGTCATCGATGAACCGCGCCAGCACGCCTTCTTTGACGCGCACGAAATAGCGCCAGACATCCGGCGGCTTGACCTCCAGGCCCTCGATGTCACGGTAATCGTCGACGGTGGGAAGCCGTTCGGCCTTGTGGACCTCCATGAAGGGGGCAATGTTGGCGGCTTCCACTTCGGGCCGCGCCGTCGGATCGAGCAGCGCCACCTGAAGCATGTAATGAGAGTCCAGAATTTCCTGAGTGACCCCCAGGCTCTCGGCAGAGAGGCCCACCGCGGCAATACCGCCGCCCTTGCCGTTGCCCCGGTTGTGCATCTGGATGGAGGGCTCGTAGATGTGCCGTCCCCGCACCGGGATCGAGGAGATAAAGCCGGTGACACCGCAGCCTCCCTCTTCGGCGGTTTTCTTGCTTTGCTCTGCACCGCGGGGAATGTTGGCCCGGGACGCCAAAATTCTATTTGTCATCGAATCGCGTCGATCGTTCATTTCTACTCCTTGGGGGTCACGAAAAAATAAGTTGGCAATTTTGGACGTTAATGCATCCAAAAGGTGGCGTTATTTTTGGGTGAGCCCCTAAATAATCAGCCGTTGTTGCGGTGCGGATTGATACCGGGCTCTCTCCGCCTCATCCAGATAATCGAGATGGACCAGCAGGTCGGAGCGTCCCACGAGCTCACGCACGCTGTGCATGCCGAACTGCCGCAAAAGATCACACCACTGTTTGCGCCAGGCCATGTACATGTTGACGATACGCTGCTCGGTATAGGCTTCTGACATCATGTGGCCCAGTTCGTGATCCGTAGAGGCGATGCCGCGGGCACAGCCGCGGCCGCTCTCGCAGTTGCCGCAACGCACGCACTCCAGGGCCACCAGTTCGGCGGTCCCGATGACCGCACCGTCGGCACCCAGGGCGATCGCCTTGGCCACATCCATTGCGTTGCGGATGCCGCCGCTGGCAATCAGGCAGACCTCATCTCGGATCCCCTCGTCCTTCAGGAATTGATGCACCTTCGGAATGGCATACTCGATGGGCATGGCGATATTCTTCTTGGCGATGTCGGGGGCCGCGCCGGTCCCGCCGTAGCTTCCGTCGATATGGACGATGTGAGCCCCGGCATAGTAGCTGCCGACGGCCACCATGTCCACGTCGGTGGGCGTCGACACTTTCACCGACACCAGGCCGCGGGGATTGACTTCCTTGACCCAGTCGACATGCTTCTTGTGATCCTCAACCGAATAGACGCTATGGAAGGGAAAGGGTGAAAAGAGCGAGCTGCCCACCACCGTCTCCCGCATGGCGGCGACCTCGGGTGTCACCTTGTCGCCCAGCAGGTGTCCGCCCAGTCCGGGTTTGGCGCCCTGGGCGTATTTGAACTCGATCACCGGCGCGCACTGAATCGTCTCCTCACGCACTCCGAACAAACCGGTGGCCACCTGCGTGATGACGAAATCGGCGTATGGAAGGAACTCCCCGGGATATCCCCCTTCGCCGGTACAGGTGAGCGTGTTCAGTCTGGCCGCGGCCCGGGCCCGACCGACGAGAGCTGTCAGAGCCATGGAACCATAGGACATCCCGCCGCTGTAACACGGCAGCGAAAGCCGCCGCTCCGGGCGACCGTCATTTCGCTTGTTGAGATCGAGCCCCAGGTCGATCTCCTCATCGGTGACATCCCGATAGTCTGCAGGGTCCGGCAGCCTGAAGCGGATCTTGTCGAAGCCCCCGCCGGAGCATCCGAGATTGTACTCCAGGCCAACCGTGGGAAGGTTGCCGGTTTCGGCCATTTCCCAGTGGGCGATCAGCATTTCGGCCGTCCAGCGATAGTCTCCCAGGGTTTCCAGGACCGGATTGAGCCGCAGGGTCAGGGCTTTCTCCGGGCAGCGGTCGATGCAGTAGTAGTCGTTTTCCTTGCACTTGAACCCGATGCACTTGTGCTCGACCGGCCGCAGCGACTTCGAAAATTTTTCGTAGCGGGGATGGACCCCGTAGGGGCAAAGCTCGGCGCACAATCCGCAGGAAGTGCAGCGCGAGCTGCGTTTGATGGTATATTTGCCGATCGTATTGCGAAACCGCGAACGGGCCTCTTTTGTTTCCGGTATTTGAGTGATGTGTGGCGTCTGTTTCATTTTTTTATCCCAGTCCTGACACTTTGCGTTCTCCGAAAATTGGGCCGAAATGATCCCGCTCCAGGTCTTCGAACCACATGGACCGTCCCACTTCGCCGCGCAACCGCCTGGCCTCCCGCATCCCCATAGCACCCATCACTTCGATCAACTGGTTGTGCCAGGCGCCGATGAGGTTGACGATCCTCTGACTGCCCCAACCGGTGTCAAACGGTTGGTCCAGCTCGACCGGACAACTCAGGCCGTTGCGGCACCGGCCGCACAGGCGGCACTCCATGGCAATCAACAGGGCCAGATCGGCCGTGACGGCATCGGCGCCGCAGATAACGGCCTTGGCCATGTGCTCGGCCATGGCGATCCCGCCCGAAAAAACAAGGTTGATCCGTTGACGGACGGCGTTTTCCACCAGTTCCAGGTGGATCTCGCGAATCATGTCCTTTAAAAACCGCGGGGTCGGAGCATCGCGTTCGTTGCCGTGGTCATCGGCGGTAAAATGCAGACTATCGACGCCGGTTGTTGCCAAGTCCCGCGCGCGGCCAGCCGCCCGCGCGTCAAGCGGCATTCCCACCAAAATCACCACATCCGGGTGGATGCGGCGAACGGAATCGAAGATGGTTTCGATCCCCGGAGCATCGGCCAGTTCAATGACCCGGCTGGACCGGATCATGTCGCCGTACTCCTTGAAATCGTCACGGGTCAGGCAGGGAATCAAACTGTCGGCATACGGTAAAAGGGCATCGGTAACGTCCTGAGGCCTGACGAACATCAGGGTCCCCAGCCGCCGGGCGGCCTTGGCCGCCGACAGCAGGACATGCTCGTTTATGACCAGATCCGCCGCCGGTTGGAACAGTAGGGGCAGTGGAATCTCGAGAATCGGCGGGACCGGCGAGGCCAGAGACAGATCCGGATTGAATTCCAACCGGGTGATCCGGCGGGAGAGTTCGATACTGGTGTTGATGTACTCGCGACCGTGAATGCCGTCGCGGGTAGGCCGCACGATCTCGGACATGTCCGTCCACATGCTGTCGAAACCCGCCCCCACGAAGGGACCGCGATAGCCCGCCCCGGAAACCGGTATTTTACCCATGTGGGCCTGATACCAGATTCGGTGCAGCGTGTCCGCACGCCAGTACGCGTCGCCCAAGCTGCGGTAATCCGGGTTGATCGTGCGGGAAAATATGCCTTTCGTGCACTCCTGGATGCAGCGGAAGCAGCTCATGCAGGTGTAGAGATACTCGGGCTCGTCCATGGCACTCATGTGCAGGACGTTTTCTTTGAAGATATCGTAAACGCACTTCTTCTTGACGCATTTGC
>JARROL010000071.1:11512-14374 GCA_037383965.1 Desulfobacterales bacterium
CCGGGAGGGCTATTGAGAGTAATCGCATTTACACATCAATCCAAAGGAGCCAGTCGATCGTCGTCGCGGGTCACTCTTTTGTAGCGTCCTGCTGCGGGCGCGGCAGGAGACCGGCCGCCGCGACGATATCGCGGACGACTTCCTCCCACTCGATGGCCATGATGTGAACACCGTGAACCCCATCGATCTGACGGAGTTCGGCAATCGTTTCGAGGCAGACTTTGAGGCCCTCGTCGGCTGCCTTCTCCTTTGGGACGCCGCTCATCCGTTGAATCAGGTGCTCGGGAACGTCCATACCCGCTACCTTTTGGGACATGTAGCGGGCCATGCCGGCGGATTTCAGCGGGGTTACGCCGGCCAGGATGTGAACCTTTTCGGTCAAGCCTTCTTCACGCGCCATCTTCATCCATTCTTTGAAACGATCCATGTTGTAAACACACTGGGTCTGGATGAAATCGGCACCGGCCTCGATTTTCTTTGCCAACCGAATGACCCGATACTCGAAGGGGTCGGCAAACGGATTGGCAGCGGCTCCGATGAACATCCGCGGTGGCTCCTTGAGCGAAAAACCGCTCATGTCGCTGCCGTCATCGCGCATCTCCTTAACCGTCCGCAGCAGGTTCATCGAGTCGATATCGAATACATTCAAGGCGTCGGGGTGGCTGCCGAAGCTCTGGTGATCCCCAGAAAGGCAAAGGATGTTTCTGATCCCCAGGGAATAAGCCCCTAACATGTCCGACTGCAGCGCAATCCGGTTGCGGTCACGGGTCACCATCTGCATGACCGGTTCGAGCCCCAGTCCGAGCAGATGGACACTGGCGGCGATGCTGGACATGCGGACAATCGCCGTCTGGTTGTCGGTCACATTGACGGCATCCGCACATTCCCGCAACAATTGCCCCTTCTTGCGAACCACTTCGGGATCGGCACCGCGAGGCGGCCCGCATTCGGCCGTTACGGCAAAGCCGCCGCCGGACAAAATGCTCTGCAATCGACTGATGCTATCGGTCTTCATATGTCATGATCCTCCCTGATGAGTTTGCGGGGCCCGGAGGAAAGGCTGGCACACCAGTTTTTGGGTGGAAGATACACTTTCAGGTTGTTCATCTGTCCCAGGGCCGTCAATCGCTCGATGATCAGATGCCAGGCACAGTCGGTGTCCGGATTGACCTCGCACTTGCCTTTGCGCGAGCCGCCGCAGGGACCGTTCACCAGTTTTTTGGCGCAACGGGTAAAGGGGCAGACCCCGCCGAACAAGGCCAGCTTGCAGTCCCCGCAACCGGCACACTCTTCGGTGAAAAGACCCGGCTTTTCCAGAACACCCATGAAGGTCGTGTTGACGCCCGGCAGAACGGGTGACGTTTTGAACCGTCGCGCCAGTGCTTGGACCCCGGCGCCGCAGGCCAACGACAGGACGGATTCGTTGCGCGCAATCGCTTCGGCGCTTTCCTGAATGAACTCGTCCTCACACTGCCGTTCGACCGTCAATTCCTCGATTTCGATGTCCCGGCCTTCCATCTTAACGGCCAGGCGCAGGGCCGAAGCCATCACGGCGACTTCGTCTTCGCCGCCCGCAAAACAGGTTTTGACACAGGTGCCGCATCCCAGAAGTAAAATTTTCTTATAGGGGGCCACGATTTCCTTGATTTCCGCGATTGATTTCTGTTCTGCTACAATCATTTTTCGACTCCAGTCGAGACCCTATCTCGTCTCATGTTAAACGTTCATGGCACTGAAGGGGCACCACGATGCATGTAAATTCTATTTTCGTACGACAGCAGTTGTACCGGTTGAGTCCCGCGGCGGGATTAGGTCAGTTCTGTCAGTTGGTTGACAATCGCCCTGGATGGCCACGTCTGCGCGACCGTTCCCGGCCTGTCAGTTCGCTGCAGCCGGATTGCGGCCCAAGACCGCCACCTCTCCCAGAACCTCTTGAACGATCCGGTCGGCGGCAGACGTATCACCAGGGTGCAGGTTATAAAGGGACAGCCGCTTGCCGTTCAGGCCGATATCGTCCAGCAGCGCCTGGACCCACCGCACGCGCTTCTTGGCGCGCAGGTTTCCTTCGACATACCGACAGGCCCCCTCCGGGCAGACGAGGACGACCACGGCATCGGCACCGGCCTCAAACGCCCGCAAAAGGAAGACGTCTTTCACCATGCTCGAACAGGGCAACTTGACAAATTTGGACGCGAATTTTTCTCCTCCGGCCAGCGGCGATGCATCGCCCTCGCCAAAGGTGTTGATGCAATGAAATACCGTTATTTTTGGTGTAAACCCCTGGTCCATATTATTTTTCCTATTGTTTATTTGGACCTGATACGTATCAAACCTGATATGTATCAAAATAGACCAGCCCAAATGAAAAAGACGCCCCTCCTTACTCTGGAGATGGGGACGTCTTTGTCCGAGAAACGCAAGGCGGTAAACATTGGACGCCTTTGTCCAATAGTTTACATTGAATTAAGGGGAACCACCTGTATATTTTTCCATTATCCTTGTCAAGGGAAAATATCCGGTTTGCTGTATTGATTTTGAACTGAAATTCAGCTAGTTTACATCCAATTCATTTTCAAACTCATGTGGACACCAGGGAGGTCAATTATGAAGCACTTGCGTCTGCTTGCGCTATGCGTTTTGACAGCCGGATTCCTCTATCACTGCGCACCGAGCAAACCCTCGATTTACGATACGACTTACGACTACGACATCAGAGCCGATTTTAAAACCATGCGGCACTATGCCTGGCTGCCGTTTCCGGTTACCGCCGCGATCACTCCTCTGAATGTCGACAGGGTCAAGTATTTTGTCGATATCACCTTATCCTCCAGGGGGATTACCGAGTCCAGGAGTAAGCCGGAT
>JARROL010000072.1:0-12373 GCA_037383965.1 Desulfobacterales bacterium
CTTCGAAGACTACATACGGCAGGCATCCGACCGTTACGGCATTGCCTTTCCTTTGCTAAAGGCCATTATAAAAGCCGAATCAGATTTCAACCCGCGGGCGGTGTCAAAAAAAGGCGCCATGGGACTTATGCAAATCATGCCCGAGAACATCAAAGCCATGAACATCAGCAATCCGTTCGATCCCTTGGAGAACATTCTTGGAGGTGCCCGCTATTTTCGGGAAATGCTCGACCGTTTCGAAGGCCATCTGTCCCTGTCGCTGGCGGCCTACAACGCCGGCCCGACAGCGGTTGAGCGTTACAATAATCAGATTCCGCCGTACAAAGAGACAGAAAACTACATTGAGCGCGTTTTGAAGTTCTACTCTTCCTACCAGTACTAATCTGCTGTTGACCGTTTTCCTTCGGTGCCAATTCCTCGGCCGCCGTGTTCTCGCAATTTACGTCAATCAATGGTTCTCAGCACAATCCCGGTCCGGTTGGGCAAATAGAGACTGAGGTGATGTCGGCCGGGAACGATATCGCCGGTGGTAAAATGCTCCTGATCCTGCGTCAGGCGACCGTGTCCGCCGAATTCAACGCTATCGCTGTCCAGGATCATGCGATACTTTCCGGGTGGCGTCACGATCCGATAATCGCTGTAAGAGCGGTGGGGATGAAAGTTGAACACAAACACGAGGCCGGCGCGTTCACAAGCGATGATTTTATTTTCCAAGTGCTCGTGAATAATACAGGGACCCGGTGTATCCAAAAAAAGGAAGGTTTTGGCCAGCGCGGTCATCTGCCTGTCGAACCGCGCCAGCAGGTGGTATTTGAGATTGATGTCATCCATCAGGTGCCACTGCCGGCGGGCATAATGATAGGACCAGTTGTTGCCCGCTCGCGGAAAATCGATCCATTCGGGGTGACCGAATTCGTTGCCCATGAAATTAAGATAACCTGCATTGGCAGTGGCCATTGTGACCAAACGGATGATCTTGTGTAGGGCCATGCCGCGTGCGACCCTTAAATTGTCATCGGTCACCTGCATGTGTTCGTACATGTCGGCCCCTATTAACCTGAAAATGAGCGATTGGTCTCCCACCAGGGCCTGGTCGTGGGATTCGGCATAGCTGATCGTTTTTTCATCGGCGCGCCGGTTGTTCAATTCGAACCAGAGATGACCCAACGGCCAATCTTCGTCCCGTGTTTCTTTAATCAGGCGGATCCAAAGGTCCGGAACGCCCATGGAAAAGCGATAATCAAAACCGTAGCCGCCACTGGCGTCTCGAACCGCTAAACCCGGCATGCCGCTGATGTCTTCGGCGATAGTGATTGCCTCTGGTCGAACCGCGTGAATCAAGCGGTTACGTTTTCGTCGAAATAATCCTGGTAGGATGTGAAGGCCGTGCCGAGGCCATGATGATGGTAGAGCATGCTGGTGATGCCGTCGAAGCGGAAGCCGTCGAACTGAAATTCATCGAGCCAGTAGCGGCAATTAGAGAGCAGAAAGTGCAGGACTTGGTGTTTTCCATAATCGAATAGCCGAGAATCCCAGGCTGCATGGTGTCCGCGGGGCCCCTCGTGAAAGTATTGGTAAGGGGTACCGTCGAAACGGCTGAGACCCTCGACTTCGTTGGACACGGCATGCGAGTGGACCAGGTCCATAAGGACTCTTAACCCGCAACCGTGGGCGGTGTCGACCAGGGCCTTCAGGTCATCCGGAGTTCCAAAACGGGATGAGGGAGCGAAGAAATTCGAAACCTGATAACCGAACGAGCCGTAAAAGGGGTGTTCCATTATAGCCATCAACTGCAGTGTGTTGTAACCGGCGGCCACAATGCGCGGTAAAATGCCGAGAGTGAACTCTCTGAAGCTGCCGATTTTTTCTTCATCCTGGGCGATACCCACGTGAGCCTCGTAGATCAGGGGTGGTTCGCTCGTGTGTTGGAAGTTACTGTTTTTCCAACGATACGGTTCCGCTGGAAGCCAGACCTGGGCATTGAATATAAGGGTTTGCGGGTCCTGAACAACCCTGCGGGCATAAGCCGGGATCCTGTCGCCCATGCCGCCCGGCCAGTGGATCCGCAGCCGGTAGAGATTGCGGTGTTCCAATTTTTCTGACGGTAGGCAAATCTCCCAAACTCCGTCGGCGCCGGTTTTTTCGAGCGCAAAATCTTTCTTTTCCGTCCATTCGGTCATGTCCCCGATCAGGTACACGGCCTCCGCGTTTGGTGCCCATTCGCGAAATATCCAGACGTTTTCACGGAAGTGCAGACCAAAAAATTCGTGTCCGCTTGCACAGTCGGCCAGGCTGATTTTGTTGCCGGTAAGGCGGTTCTGCGTATTTTCCAGACGTGTCAACCTGCGCTGAATCGAATCGGCGTAAGATTTCAGCAACGGGTCATTCTCGAGAAGTGAGCGCATGCGCTTCTCAATTGGCTTCACGGCGGTACCAGACTTTGACGGGCTATGGTCTCGGCGAAGTTGCTCGAGACACTATGTTTACAGCGAGATGCTCTATCGGCGATTTAGACCTCCGCCGGCACCGAATCCGATTTTGGGATCAGCGGACGGTTGAGCATTTTTTCATACAGTTCCGTGTAGGCGCGTGCTGTCCTGTCATGAGTGAATTCAGTGGCGCTCGTCCGCATCACGCGCGCGATCTGCCGAGCCTTGGTTTCAGACGGCAGACTGTAAAAATTCATGGCCTGCTCAATAGCCCATTGCAATCCGGAGGCATCGAACACATCGAACAGAAAACCATTGCCGGTGTTGCGGTCGACGTCCATATGGCTAATCGTATCGTGAATACCGCCTGTGTCGTGGGCCACCGGCAGTGAACCGTAAATCGGCGCGATCATCTGGGGAAGACCGCAGGGTTCATAAAGGGAAGGCATGAGGATAAAATCGGAAGCGGCATACGCCAGGTGTTCCAACAGTTCGTTGAAGTCACAGATCGCCACCCTTTTGTTAAATTGGTGCTGGCTGACGATATCCTGAAACACCTTTTGATACGGGCCGTCGGCCACGAACACCACCTCGAGGTTCTGCTTCCAGTAGCCGGAAATCACCTTGTAGAAAATTTCCGCCAGCAACTGGCAACCCTTTTGAACCGGATCGAGGCGTGAAGGCCAGAAAAACAGCGGGGCCAGTGGGTCTTGAATGAGACCGAGATTGCGTTGCAAGAAACGTTTGTTTTCCTTTTTGGCTTCTAAGTGGGTGTCGGGGCCGAAAGATACCTTAAGGTCCCGGTCGGTCTCTGGATCGAAAGCGGGATCCGGAGCATTCAGGATACCGGCTGCACAATCCGAGTTCCACTTGTTAACGATTTCATGTCGCAGGTGCGGTTGGATGTAATCACGTGGACCGCTAACGATTTCTTTGAGGAAATTGGGACTCACCGTGTTAATGAAATGGGCTGCAAAAACGCCGCTGGTGAGAAAGTCGATCGGATTCGTTTGCCGCGCCGTCGCGTAGTCGGTGGCCATGACCTCGAAAAAGAGATTCTGCCAGAAGAAGGCACCATCGATCCCCCTGTCTTCGATCTGTGCCAAAGTCGCTTTGACCGTGTAGAGGTTGTGAATCGTAAAAAGACACGGGATGCGCATTTGCCGTGCCATGGCGGGAATCAAACCGGTCATCCAGTCGTTGCAGTGAATTAGATCCGGTTCGACACGCGGAACAATGGTGTTCATCACCTCGCGCTGAAACGCCAGGGCCAGTTTCAAATTCTCTTCACCGTATGATGAGTAGACCCGATTAAGATAAAAAATAGCGCGGTCTTCCGCGAGGTGAACGCGCTCATCGGGCATTTTACGCCTGATTCGGTGCAGTTCTTTTTTTAAAAAAGGTCTCACGTTGTCGCTGAAGATATTGCGGTAGTTGGGAATGGCGACATGGACATCCACGCCATGATCGAGCAAGGCGGTGATCAAAGCGGCCGAGACGTCCGCTAGACCGCCGGCCTTGGCCGTGAAGTAGTTGGAGAGACTGCCCATGCGGTCCGGTAGGTATGTGACTTCCGGTGTGACGATGAGCACCCGTGGATTGCGCCGCATGTTGTTCTTCATCGCGTAAGTTCCTTTCCGAGAGGTCAGGCGGCCCAAGTCAAAAATTTCGGATTGAATTTTATCCGCTGATCTCCACGGGGGGTTACCCGGGCAGTGAATCCGAAGCGGCCCGCGGTGTCGCAGGTTATTTTACAACTATAAAGGTAGATGCCGTTGCCCCTATCCTCTTCGACGCTCATCGGGTGGTTGTTACTGGCCGACAATGTGTCGACTGTTTTCATACTGCCGTAATACAGCTCGACATCGACTTCGTCCGGTTTGAGTTCGCCCAGGTGGACGACAGCCGATACCCGAAAATCTTCTCCAACTCGAAAAGGCCCGGTCGCTTCACTTACCGGTATTTCAACCCGTATACTTTTCCAATAGTCGCCGAGGCGCTCGTGCTGCCGGGTGAGTTCTTTGGCCGCCTCGGCCGAATTCTGCAGCAGCATGTGATGATTTTTAGCCGCCTTGGTGTAAAATTTTTCCTCATAGTGCTTGACCATGCACTGGGCGCAGAATTCCTGCATGGCCATTTTGATCGACTCTTTCATCATATGGATCCAGCGTGTCGGCGCATCGCCGTTTTTACGGTCGTAGAAACAGGGGATCACCTCGTTTTCCAAAATGTTGTAAAGAGCCTGGCTTTCCACGGCGTCCTGATATGCGTGATCGTCGTATTCTTCGCCGTTTCCGATTCGCCAGCCGCGATCCTCCTGGTATCCTTCACACCACCAACCGTCCATGATGCTGAGATTGAGCAAACCGTTGGCGGCGGCCTTCATGCCGGATGTACCACAGGCCTCCATCGGCCGGCGGGGAGTGTTCAGCCAGACATCTGCTCCCTGGACAAGGTGCCGCGTGACATTGATGTCGTAATCTTCAATGAACGCTACTCTGTGGCGCACTGCGGGGCGGCGAGCAAAGTCAATCAGGCGCTTGATCAACTCCTTGCCTTCGTTGTCTTTCGGGTGGGCTTTGCCGGCGAGGATAAGCTGAACAGGACGGGAAGGATCCGTGAGAAGCGCTTCCAGGCGATCCGGGTCATGCAGCAATAGGGTGGCCCGTTTGTAAGTGGCAAAGCGGCGGGCGAAACCGATGGTCAATACTTCCTGGTCGAGAATCGATTCGGCCGTTTCCATTACCGAGCGGGGTGCATTGCGTCGCCCGTATTGCTTGAGCATATGGCTCCGACACATTCGGATCATTCGGGAGCGGGTCATTTCATGCGAACGCCAGAGTTCTTCATCGTATATCTCATCCACGCGCCCGGTCATTTCGGTGTCCCAGGTATGCAGTTGCCAGTCCGGTCCGAGGTAGCGCTCGAAAAGCAATGAAAGTTCGATCGAGATCCAGGAAGCGATGTGGACGCCGTTGGTGATGTGGGTGATCGGCACCTCGTCGTTCGGCCGACCGGCCCACACATGGGCCCACATGCGGCGGGCGACGGCGCCGTGCAATTCACTGACCCCATTGCAGTATTGAGACAGATTCATGGCCAGAACGAACATGGAAAGCGGGCTATCGCTGCTGGAGCCGGGTATTTGACCCAAGGCGAGAATGTCCTTGACGTCGAGGCCGAGTTTTTGCTCGAACTGGGTCAAATAGGGTCTGACGCTGTCGATCGGAAACTCGTCGTGCCCGGCTGCCACCGGGGTGTGTGTGGTAAAGATCATAGCACGCGGAACAACCTCCATGGCCGTTTTTAGATCGATAGTGTATTTTCCCATCACGGCCACCAGCCGTTCCAATCCTGCAAAAGCGCAGTGGCCTTCATTCATGTGACAGACGCTCGGTTCGATGCCCAACAGTGTCAACGTCCGCATGCCGCCGATACCCAGCAGTATTTCCTGGGCCAGGCGCAACTTTTCATCACCGACGTAGAGCCGGGCGGTGATTTCACGAATTTCGGCTGTGTTTTCCGGTATGTTGGTGTCCAGAAGATACAAAGGAATTCGGCCGACCATTAACACCCAGACGATGGCCTTGAACGGACCGTTGGGGCCCTGGACGGTAATCGTCAATTCTTTGCCGGTCGGATCTTTGGCGCGCCGCACCGGCAAATGATAGAGATCGGATTCCGGATATTCCTCCTGTTGCCACCCTGAGGGATCGAGAAACTGGTGGAAGTAGCCGCGGCGGTAAAGCAAGCCAACGGCAACCATCGGTAAATTGAGGTCCGACGCTGCTTTGAGATGGTCGCCGGAGAGAACCCCCAGGCCGCCGGCGAAAAAAGGCAGACTTTCATGGATGCCGAACTCCATCGAGAAATAAGCAATGATATCGTCTTTACTGTATTTGGAGGTGGTTAAATCGCTTGTCTTTAGAATCTGGGTTTCAAAATTTCTTTTCACCCGTTCCATGTGTGCCAGGAAACTGGCGTCGTGGGCCAGACCCTCGAGACGCTCTTGTCGAATCATGGTCGAGAACACAATTGGGTTATGGCCGGACTCCTCCCATAGTCGCGGATCGATCCGGCGGAAGAGTTCGATAGCATCGAGGTTCCAGCTCCACCAAAGATTGCGGGAGAGTGTCTCGAGGAAAAGCAGGGGTTTTGGTGTATACGGAAACACCTGAAATGTTTCAAAATGACTCATAAACACGGGTCCTTTTTCTCAACGTCGTTAATTGGGTTATGGACGGTATCCTTGGTCCATAGTCATAAACTTTATTTTTTTATATCATAATGGCTTAATGTAAAGAATCATTTTGATGATCGTTCTTCTCGCATCTCGCGATCACCCCCCTGGAGGAATGGACGTTTCAATCGGATAACGTCAACCAGACCCTTAGCAGTTCACTCACTCCCCAGGCTTGAGCATCGCAGCCGCGGGGTGTGTGCGGGAAATCGCCATCCAGAATTTCCGGCACGTGACCGATACATCCTTTGTTGATCAAATCGATGCTGCTGCCGAGCCATACCAAAGCCGTCTGACAGCCATCTTTCCCATATACCTTGGCCCAGGCTTCACAAAAGGAGGGAAAAAGCCAGGTCCAGGCCGTACCGTTGTGGTAGGCCGGCTTGCGCTGGCTGTCTTCGTCACCAACATACCGGCCTTGGTAGGGGTGATGCGGGTCGTTGACGATCTGTCCATTGCGAAAGACCGCAATCGGGTGCGCGACTTCTTTATCAGCAAGGCTCCTGATGCCTCCGGGCACGAGCAACCTCTCGCAGGCCGCCAGAACCGAACGGGCAATGGTAGGGTCAGTTAGGGCACCCAGCGTCAAAACCAGCAACTGGTTGGGTCTGAGAGCATCGTCCGGTGCGGCGGATTGCGCAGCCGTGCCGCTCACTGCGTGCAGACAGTCGGAGAAATAGCCCCTGTCCTCGTTATAGTAGAGCGTGACGAGAGACGATGCGACCAGCCGCATGAGTTTCTGCCATCGCTTACGGCCGGTGGTGTCGATTTGGGTCAGAAATTCCAATGCCCGATACCACAAGGCTTGAATTTCGATCGGGTACCCCTCGCGGGGGGTGGCGGCGGGGTAATTGGTGTCCATCCAGGTGAAGTGCGCCGGGCTGAAAATCAGGCCGGAAGCCGGATCCATCCGAATCCCGTTGGGTGTACCGTGTGTCAGAGAATCTGCCATTGCAACCAGTATCGCGCGGATGGTTCGGTCACCCCAGGTGCTATCCAGGAAATCTTCACTGCCTTCGTCAGCCACCAGGTCGGCGCAGGCCGTAAAAAACCACAGGGGTGCATCGGAGGTATCGCGGTTACCGGCGTCCTGCCCGTGGATCATGTTCGGAATGGTACCCTCTTTCTCGAACTGTCCGAACTGTTTCAGCACGGCCCGGGCCGCTTTACGCCGACCAGCAGCGACCAATCCGCGTACCACAATCAAAGAATCCCGACCCCAGTCGAGAAACCAGGGATAGCCTGCGATGACGGATTTCAGGTTACCGCGCCGAACAACGTATTGATCGAGGGCGGCTTTAAGGGCCTCGATGGGCTTTATTGTTCCGCCAGGGCCTGGCGATGGCGTTATCTGCGGGGATTGATCGGATTCGGTGACCGTTATTGGGTCGTCATCGGTCTCCACGATCCCGGCCGTCAGGGTTTCGGTCCGGTCGCCTTCGAGAATCAGAGAAAAATAACCGGGGCTGAACAGATCCGAATTCGGGTCTAAACCGCGTTCGGCCTCCAGTGGATGGTGGGCCATGTAGTGCCATTCGGGTTCCGAAACGAATGTTCCCCTTGAGACCGTCATTTTCAGGATAACGGACGCCGCAGGGGCGAACAAGAATCCATCGGTCAGGTCACGGATCGCGGCCGGCCAACGATTCTCCGGTCCCAGAAAGGCCTTGGTGGTTTCGTGAAAGCTGCGGAATTCAATGTCCGGCCGGAGAATCAACTGGACGGGACTGCGGTCGTCCAACCGACGTCGGGCCATGTCGGCCGGTTGGCGATAAAAAGTGAGCCGAACGGCGTTTTTCAGCAGGAGCATTTCGACGGTGATTTCCAAACCAATCGATTCTCCCTGACCGGTCGGTATCTGAAACCGCCATTTACCCGTTCGATCACCATCGTAATGAAATGCGGTCAGACAATCATTTCCAATTTCCTGCGAATACCCCTGGTAGATTACCCAAGCCCGGCAGCGGGTAAAAAGAATGCAGCGGTCTTCGGGGATCTCAGGATCTAGATTGGCTGCCAAAAGGGCATCGTAGCGGCTGTTGAGCTCACCCCAGGAAACGCCGGCCCGCAGCATGCCGCCCCGGGCGTTGGTCGCCAGAAAGAGATACCTTTGGCGCAGCAGCTGCGAGCGGCCGAATAGTTGCCTTATTCTGACATCCTGCGGCCTTGACAGACCGATAAGCGGTGCTTCTATGTGCCGGTTGCCCTCGCCACCGAAGACGCTGAGTTTTAGGGTTAGGAAGGGGGATTTCCCGCGCGGCGGTAACGGGGCAAACAGGGTAAAATGCGACCCGTCGTCTGCAGGCAGTCCGTCTTCACAGCCAAGGCTGCCCTTTTTGTCCGTGATATAAGCTCGAAAAGGAACATCGACGCGAACCAGAAGAAAGTGCTCCGGCGGCAGCATGACCTGCCGGCGCTGATCCTGAGGCCACTGCCAGGTGACGACTCGCGGCTCGTCGCCGTTTGGATTGAGGCCAGCGCAGAAGCCTTTCGGGTTCCGGCGGAGCTCGCCGACGGCCAGGGCCGGATCGAACGAGCCGATGTCTCCAGTTTCATTGTAGAACGTGAACACATCGAGCGCCTTTGCACGATATCGCTGCTGTAAGGACTGCTCGGGTGGTCGCAGAAAACTCGCGGCCGCATCTTGAAGCAGATCGAGGTCGTCTGCATTGGCCGAGAGACAAAACACCTGACACGGATTCAGTCGAACAAAAATCCCATCACCGACGGCTTCTACCGCCACCGGTTGGCCGGTTAAGAGATCGAAGAACTGCGGCCCGCTCATGCCCGTTGCCGAACCGCTCCAGGCAGCGGTCCTCGGTTGCTGGTCATCGAGGTTGACCGCGACGATCAACTTTTTTCCGGAGGGCGGATGGTTGCGCAGCAGGACCACTTGATTGCCCTCCCCCTGATGGACCAATTGGATATCACCGTCCTTGCCAAAGGCCGGATGAATTCGCAGCAGGGCATTGAGGCGCCGGATCTCGTCCACCTGATTCATCCCGGCGCCCCAATTCAGCGAAGCTGCGTTGTGGACATCGATTTTGTCGGTTGCAAACCATTCCACTCCGTTGGCAAAACCGAAACCGCCCTGCTGTGAAGACAGGGCACACAGGGCCGTGCGCATCCGCGCATAGTCCGGTGAACGGGCGGCCAGGCGTAAGTTGTCATGGGTTTCGGCAAAGTGCACCATGATCCCGTCTTGACGAGAAATATCGAAGACCGGTGGCAGAAAGTATTCGATCTGGCCACGGTCGTAGTTCTGGAACAGTTCGGAATAAGCCCAGTTAAAATTTGCGCGGTTGAGCAGGTCGCGGGTGACCGAGAGTTTACCGCCCAGGCCCTCCAATAAAAAAATCGTTTCGGGATACTGCTGCCGAACCCGCGCGATAATATACATCCAGGCCGCAACCGGAATCATATACCCGGCATCACAGCGGAAACCGTCCACACCACGCCAACACCATTTTAAAAGGACGTCGGCCATGTACTGCCAGAGATCTCGATGGGAATAGTCGAGTTTGGTTAAATCTTCCCAGCGGACACCCCAGGCGCCCGGCACCTCTATCTGTCCGGCCTTGTCCCGCGACAGCCACTGGGGATGGGATTCATGCAACCCCGCTGCCCAGCCGGTATGGTTGATGGCGATGTCGATAATTATCTTGGCGCTGCGCGCGTGAACGGCATCCACCAGCTCGATAAATTGTTCCAGAGGTGTTGCCCCCGGGTCGAATTCGGCCAAGGCGGGGTCTACATCGGTGAAGCTCAAGGCAGCGTAAGGGCTTCCGAAACGCCCCATGCGACCATAGGTGGTGGGGGTGGGATGAATGGGCAGCAACTGCAGGATTCGGCAGCCGAGATCCCCGATAATGAAATCCAGCTCTGCGATGAGGTTGCGAAAGGTCCCGGAGGGTGGAATAACGGCGAACCCGGTTTGGTCGAGAGCGGTGATGCTTGCCGGGTCTACCTGAGGCGTGAAGGTTCCCGATTTATTGGGACCGAATTGCCGTACGAAGGCATTGTAGATGATATTGGCACAACAGGTGTCCGCCGGTTCGACATTGACCGCGGTGTTGGCTCCGGATGGCCACACCGGCTGAGACGCGCCCTCTTCGATAAAGAAACATTTGGCCTCGAAATGCCCGGTTTCGCGCAGGGGCAGGGTGATGCGAAAGTGACGCGGATCGATGGCCATCATGGGCCGATCGAACCAGTCTCGTCCCAGGGGAACTTCTTCCAAATGAACATTGCGGACGATTTCGTTACGGATCACCTTGCCCGATCCGATGTTGGTCCTGAGCCAGGCACTACCCTGCCGCGGTTGCTCCAGGGCCAAGTGAAACGTTTGGGTATCGCCACGATATTTCAGCATCCGGCATCCGGGTGCCGGTTCCTGGCGCAGCCAATCGCGAACGGTCATAACTTGTCGGGTTCCTTTTTGGGAATAAGAAATTTAGCGGAAAGGAGGCTTGGCCAAACGGAGTAAGCGGTGCTAAAAAAACAGGTCTTTTTCGATAACCGTGCCCTTTTCAACCACCGCTTGGGAGGCGCGGCTGTTTTTGATCAGGACGCGACCTGTGATCGTGACGTCGCGCTCGAATCGTACATCACCTTCGATTTTCACTGTCTCACAGTTGACCAGAGATGGTATGCCGGACTTGAAGCGCGCGTCGAAAAGATCGATTTTAGCGTAGTATTTGGGGTCGAGGTCGACCGCGAGGGTGTTGGGGTGCCGCTCGGGGTTGACCACCAGGCTGCCGTTTGAATCGAAGACAAAGCAATCCGATCTGACTGCCAAAAGATCACTGCACATTTTGACTGGAAAAAACCGTGATCGGGGAACCCTGACGGCCGCGGCGCCGTCGAATAGCGAAATTGCCGCACCCATTGCGGTTTCGATCTGGAAGACTTCCGGACTGGTTTTGTCCCGCGGATCCAGAGTTTTTGGGTTGAGGATCATCGGCAGGTAGATCGCCTTTTCTCTTTCGATCAACTCCGCTAAAATTTTCAGATTAATCCAGATGTTGTTCGTGTTGAAGAAACGATAGCGCTCGATATCCATGCACGCGTCTCTTTCCGCTTGCGGGCACTGGGCGATTTCCCTCAATATGAGCCGGCCATTGGCCAGCCGGGCCAGATGACCGCCCTTGACGTCGGTGACTGTTTTTTCGGCCACTTCCATCATGAATGGGAAACGGTTTTCGGAAAAATATCCCAGCAAGGCGGCATCCATATGGGCGCCGAGGTTATCGGAATTGGAGATGAAGGCGTAGACCACTCCCTCGTCGAGCAGGCGGTGAAGCATTCCGGATGTGTAAAGGGCCGTATACACGTCTCCGTGTCCGGGTGGATTCCACTCGAGTTCCGGATTCTTCGGCCAGGCAGCCGGACGCAGATTGTTCTTCAGAATTTTGGGAAACTTGTGCTGTAGGAACGTCAGCGGCTGATGATTGGGATCTATTTTTTCAAGAGCGACCAGGGTGTCGTGATGGGTGTTGAAGCTGTTCATCAGCGCCAACTTGACACCGATACCGCGCGCCTGCTTGACGATGATCTCGAGAAATGACTTGTCGTCTTTGACCTTAAGCAGACTCTTGGCACCGGTCAGGCCCATGCTGGTGCCAAGGCCGCCGTTCAACGTAATCCGCACGGCTTTTTTAAACGCTTTTTCGCCCGTAGCTTTGTAGGGCGCCAGGTTTTCGGC
>JARROL010000073.1:0-11833 GCA_037383965.1 Desulfobacterales bacterium
AGGGGATGGGATCAAGTGCCGAGGAGAAGCGCTGCACCAGGTCCATCGAGTCGAAAAAAACGGGGCGGCACGGCACCTGTATTTCGACTCCGTTGCTGTCGATCACGCGCGCGCCGGTATAAGCGACACTGGCCGACGGATTGGTGTTCAGCAGTTCGACGCAAACGGCCAAAAACTCCGGCTCGATCAAGTCGTCCATCGCGTGCCAGAGGAAAAAAACGCCCGCGGGCCAGTTCGAGAACCTTGTTGTAGTTGTATGCGGCCCCTGTGTTGATGTCGTTTTGGAATAAGCGGATGCGGCCATCTCTCTGGGCATATGACCGGCATATGGGGAAAGTGCGATCTGTGGAGGCATTGTCGGAGATGATCAGTTCAAAGTCAGCGTAGGATTGCCGAAGTATCGAACCAATGGTTTCATCGAGATACTGCGCCGCATTGTACACGGGAAGCCCAATCGAGACGGTGGGGATCTTCACCAGTGCGAGACTCGTTCTGGATGCCTTGCCGAGAAACGTTTCCCGTCCCGCCTTCACAACCGAGCAAAACACGCTCCGGCGGGTTCGGACGCGCACCCCGACTGAAAACAAACGATTCTTGCTTGGGTATCAAGTCAAATTAATTATAGCATAATTTGTGGTAACTTACAAAGAAAGTTTAACAAGTCGTCTTTTGTGAAAAAATGACGCGGCAAGTCTTTTCATTGAACGGTGCCGGCGGGATCGCACTGGCCGTATCGTTGTCCTCAGTCTTCCAGTTAGGGATACTCTATGCGTTGTGGAATAAAAGGAGTCGCAATTACGGCAGCCGAGAGGTGTACTCTTTTTATCTTAACATGCTTCTTATAAGCGCGTTGCTGGGAATCGGGCTGGAATGGTTCAAGGATTTACTTCAGGGCTGGTTGGCGGTGCAACACTTTCGGGCAACCTGGCGATTGCAGTGCTTGTCGGCACCGTTTCGACAGCTGTTTTTTTCGGAATAGGCCGCGTGGTACACATAAAAGAAATCGATGAGCTTTTAAAAAAATCCGCCCTTCCTGGTAGCGGTTTTTACGGTGAGCGGCCCTGATGTCTAACTTCCGGGATCGACCGAACGATTCAGCAGAACGCCGACAACGCCAGACAATCGGTTGCCCAGCAAGGTCAGGGGACCGACGGGCTTGCGCCGACGGGTTTTGACGACAGGGGCGCTCTCCGGGCCGGCGGGTTTCCCATAGGTCATTTTTTGATGAAGCCAGCGATCGGCTTCTTCGTTGATGCGGCCCGGCAAGCCACCGCCGGCTCGATGCAGCTTTCTTGCCATTCGACCGTCGAAGAGGGTGTTGTCGGCGAACCCGGCGGCAGACAGCCGCTGGCGCAGGTAGGCAGCCGTTTCATCCGGCGTCATGGCCGGTAGATAAACACTGCTCACGGCCGCGGCATCCGGCAGGTCTTGGATGAGGGCCGACAAATTGGTGTTCAGCGAGGGCTCGCCGAAGAGGACGATGCGGTTTGCTATTCGGACGTCAGATGACGATGAAATTATCCGTAGCAGGAATGCCAGTTCTTCGGGTCCCAGCAGATGCGCATCGTCGAGCATGATGGTCGACTGCGTCCTGTTTTTGAGGATGAAAAAGGGATGGGTGCGCAGCGGCGTCGGAACCGGCGGGCGCAGGTGGTCCTCGGCTGGTTCTTTAAATCGGCCCCGGGTGCACGGCATCGTCACGGTATCGATGAGGCGTTTCAGTAAAGTGGTCTTGCCGCTGCCCCATTCGCCGATTATCAGGATCACGGCATCTTGGCCGGCGATCAGTCTCTGCAGGAGACGCAGCCGCTGCTCGACGGTCTCGATGAGACAATAAAAGGGCCGTTTCGCACCCGGTGCGAAAGGTCCTGAAGGCGATGCCGGAACGGTGTCGGTCGTCGGTCTGTTTCCGACCATTTCACGCCATCCGGCGGCTCCGGTTGGTCTTTGAAGCGGTGAAGAAAAAATCGGCTGGCAGAGGTGATTTTCCTCCATGGCCACACGCCCGCATCCCTCACAAACAAATTTCATAGCCGCCAGTTTGTCTTTGCAGACATGTTTGGCGTCCGTCTGTGTTGCGCCGCAGAAGCTGCACTTGGATTTATCGTCACAGGGGTTGCAAAGATGGCCGGGTGCATCGGCAACCGCGCCGCAATTTTTACATGTGTACGCCATTGGTTGCTCCTTTCACGCATTATAGATGAACCAGTGTTGTTAACGACGTAAAGATGTGTTTGCGGCAATAGAATGTCAAGCACCGTTCGGCCATTGAGGGTTGTGCCAACACCCCGATTAGGTATATAAGTATACACTTAAATGCCCGTTGAGATCAATATGACCGTTACGTTTTATTCGAGAAATACCTCAGGAGCCTCCATGAAAAAGGCTTCCACTGCATGCAGCGGAAGCCTTTAATCTCTTGGAGCCACCTTGCGGAATCGAACCGCAGACCTACGCATTACGAGTGCGTTGCTCTACCAGCTGAGCTAAGGTGGCGTTTTGCCGGCACCGCGTAAGCGTTCACAGGGCACCGAATCTGCTTTGTTGTCGGGCACTCGACGTACAAAAATACGTCTGCGTGCCCGACGCCTTGCATATGCGGCACCCTGTAAACGCTTACACTTAGGTGGTTTGAAGCGCATCGGGCTTTGCAACCCGGTGAACGGTCACGGCACCGCTGCCGGCAACCAGTGTGGTGCCGAAGGTCGGCCCCCCTCTTCCGGCGGGCCATATAAATAAGGGATTAGATACGTTTTTTATGACACAAAATCAAGATAAAATGTCTGTGCAGGAATTGATCGAGCGACTTCCGGGGCGCAGTACCGGCATCGACTGCACCGGACTGACCGGTGCGAGTGCCGCATATCTGGTTTCCCGGCTACGGGCGGAGTTGGACTTGCCCATTTTTCTCGTAACGAGTTCACAGAAGGCGATCGACAGTTTGGCGGAAGACCTGCGCTTTTTCTTGCCGCCGTCTTCGGTGCCGCCGTCTATATTTCCGGCTTACAACATTTCACCGTTCAAATTCATTGCCTACCACAACGAGACGGCTGCCAGGCGTGTAGAGACGCTGTACCGTCTGGTGGCCGCCGATGCGCCGCCGTTGGTCATTACGTCTATCGAAGCCCTGCTGCAAAAGGTCATTCCCCGCGGTGAACTCGCCAATTTTGCCGAACTGATCATGGCGGGAGAAGGGTGCGACCGCGATCGGCTGGTCGAAAAGCTCGTTGCCGGGGGGTATAACCGGACCGCCATCGTCGAAGAACCGGGCGATTTTTGTGTGCGCGGTATGATTCTGGATGTCTTTACCCCCGGCTACCCGGAGCCCGTGAGAATCGAATTCTTCGGTGACACGGTCGACACCATCCGGGTTTTTTCGGCCGCGACCCAAAGAAAAATAAGAGACCTGCCGGAAGCGGTCATTTTGCCCGCCAGAGAGGCGATCCTGCAGGCCGAGAACCGCGTGGCGGTGATAGCCCGCGTCCGCCAGGAAGCTGCCAAACTCGAAATGCCGGTCACTCGCGTGCGAAAAATCGTCGACCGCATCAAACACGAAGGGGTCTTCCCCGGGGCCGAGGGACTGCTGCCGTTGATCTTTCCTGAATTGAACTCGCTGTTTGACTATGCCCCGCCGGGTGCGCTCTTCGTTCTTGCGGATACCGAAGACCTGGAACGTCAGGCCACGGGAACTCTGGAACGGGCACGCAACAACACCCTCGATGCCAAAAACAGCGGGCGTCTGTGCGTGGACACCGAGCAGATGTTCCTTTCATGGGAGCAGACGCAGCAGATGCTGGACCTGAGAAAGCCTCTGCGCCTCAGAATGTTTCCCGTTCTGGGAAAGGGCCTGTCTGGTCCGGAAGCCCTTTCGATCGGCCGGTTTGCGGTCACGGACAACTCCGCACTGCAGGCCGAACTCAAGCATCAGGAGGCCAAAGAAGACTTGTTTGCTCCCCTGGTCGACTGGATCGAAGACAAGCGGCAGACCGGCAGCCGGACGCTGATCGTCTGCCGGTCCAAGTCGCGTGGGGAACGACTGCAATCGATTCTTATCCCCTATGGCGTTAAAACCAAATTTGCCGAATCACCGGCCGAGACCACCGGCGGCAAGGAGACGCTCTTTACGGTTCTCGGCCGAATTTCCGGAGGCTTTGCCTGGCCGGATGAGCAGTTGGCCGTCATCACCGAGGAGGAGATTTTCGGATCGCGCCGCCGACGACGGGTGCAGACCCACCGACCGCCACCCGCAGAGCTGATAAACGTCGAGGATCTGAAGCAAGGCGACTTCATCGTGCACACCGACCACGGGATCGGACGCTATGGAGGCCTTGTCAAATTGAAATTGAACGGGACGACCAATGACTTTCTGCTGATTGCCTACCGGGGTGACGACAAGCTCTACCTTCCGGTGGATCGCATGAACATGGTTCAGAAGTATCTGGGCGTGGACGGTGTGGTACCGGTGCTCGACAAAATGGGCGGGAAGTCCTGGGCCCGGGTTAAGGCCCGGGTTAAAAAATCGGCTGAAAAGATGGCCGGAGAACTCCTGAAATTGTATGCGGCCCGCAAGGTGAGCAAAGGTGTGGCGTTCAACCTGTTCGAAGACGAACTGCGGGAATTCGAAACCGGATTCACCTTCGAGGAAACCGCCGACCAGCAAAAGGCGATCAATGACGTCCTCAATGACATGTCCCACCCGGTTCCCATGGACCGACTGGTTTGCGGCGACGTCGGATACGGTAAAACCGAAGTGGCCTTGCGGGCGTCATTCATGGCCGTTTACAACGGTAAGCAGGTGGCGGTCCTGGTGCCGACAACGGTTCTTGCCGAACAGCACTTCGCAACTTTTTCAGAGCGTTTCGAACCGTTTCCGGTGCGCGTCGCCTGTCTGAGCCGCTTCCGCAGTGCGCGGGAGCAACGCGACATCGTGCGGGACCTGAAGGTCGGAAAAATCGACGTCGTGATCGGCACCCATCGGCTGCTCTCGAAAGACGTTGCTTTCAAGGACCTCGGCCTGCTGGTCCTGGATGAAGAGCAGCGTTTCGGGGTCAAGCACAAAGAAAAGCTGAAAGCCCTGCGTCGCAACGTCGACGTGCTGACACTGACCGCCACCCCCATACCGCGCACGCTGCACATGTCACTTGTGGGAACCCGTGACATCAGCATCATTTCGACCCCACCTGAATATCGTCAGGCGATCATCACCTATATTTCCGAGTTCGACGACGCCGTTGTGACCGAGGCCATCCGCAAGGAACTGCAAAGAAAGGGGCAGATCTTTTTTATTCATAACAATATCGCCAGTATTGACAAAATTGCGAAGAAAATCAAAGTACTGGTGCCTGAAATCCGGCTCGATGTCGCTCACGGCCGCCTGAGCGAAGATGAATTGGAGGGGATCATGCTGCGGTTTTTCTCGCGCGAGATCGATATGCTCGTCTGTACCACCATTGTCGAATCCGGCCTCGACATCCCGGCCGCCAATACCATCCTGGTGAACCGGGCCGACAAATTCGGCCTGGCACAAATGTACCAGCTGCGGGGACGGGTCGGCCGTTCCGAGGACCAGGCCTATGCCTACCTCTTCATTCCCCACGAATCATTGCTCGGCAAAGATGCTCAGAAACGTTTGAAGGTTTTAATGGAGCACAGCGATCTGGGCGCGGGATTCCAGATCGCCATGAGCGATTTGCAGATTCGCGGTGGCGGGACGATTCTTGGAGCGTCTCAATCCGGTCACATCGCGGCGGTGGGGTATGAAATGTTCCTGGAGCTCATGGAACATGCGGTTGCTGAAATGAAAGGTGAGCCGGTGCAGGAGGCGTTGTCACCCGAGATCAATCTCCAGCTGTCGGCCTTTATTCCGGAAACCTATATTCCCGATATCGACCAGCGGCTTTCCGCTTACCGGCGCTTGTCGCGGGTGACGGAAGTCGCCGACATCTCCGATTTCAAGGCCGAGTTGATCGATCGCTACGGTCCCGTACCCGAGGAGGCGTTGAACCTCCTGCTGAAAATCATGCTGCGGGTTTTCGCCATCAAGGCCGGCGTAAAACGTTTGGATGTCGTCGGTACTGGTCTTACGATGGTGTTTTCCGAGGCGCATCAGAAGAATCCAAGTGGTCTGGCTGACCTGGTCATGTCGGCTCCCGACAGGTACAGTCTGACACCGGATTGTGTTTTAAAAACACGGCTGAGAGGTCGGGATTCAAAAGGCTTGCTGAGACAGACGAAAAACATCTTGAAAGAAATCGCGCGGCATGTTAAGGATAGTAGTTAGATTTATGATGTTATTTCAGTACGTTTTAAAACCTAGAATGTCCGTGTGCCCACAGGCGTTGCGCAGAGTCGACGATTACCGGTAGCGTGACCGGCAGGCGGTTTAGCGACCTTTACAGGCCCGTGAAAAACATGCTGAGAGGCTGTTTCCATTGGGGTGCCGCAGCGGTTGTCTTCGCCCTCATAGGATGTTCGGGACACGACACCGGAACCGGAGACGAATATCTGATCCGGATCGGCGAGCGCGTGGTGACCGTGGCTGATTTCAACCGCGCCTTTGAGATTGCCAAAACGGCTTATACCCATAATAGTCTGCAGAACCAGGAGGACACCAATGGGGCCCAACTCAGGCTCTTGAATCAGATGACCGAAGAACTGGTCCTTCTTCAACGGGCCGGTGAATTGGGCATCGGCGTTTCGGACGAGGAATTGGAAAAGGCTATTGAAAAAATCAGAGCGGATTTTCCGGACGACGCTTTCGAACAAACGCTTCTCGAATATGCGGTTAGCTACAAATCATGGAAAAGCGGTCTGAAGACGCGTCTGTTGATGGAAAAATTGGTTCAACAAGAGTTGAAGGACGAAACCGTCATCCAGCCCGATGAGGTTGCAAAATTTTACGAGGAGAACTACAATAACGACGCGACGCAATCGGGTGATACGCGAAACCCGGCGGCTGTCGAGGAAATCATCGTGAAGCAACTGCGACGGGTTAAGATTGAAAATGCTTACCGTAAGTGGATCGAAAACCTTCGGAAGCGTTATACGATCGATATCAACAAAGACCAGTGGAACAAGATCCTCGCCGCACCAAGCTGATGGTGCGCACTTGCGGCGGTCAATGATGACCGCGTGTGTTTTCGCAGTGCCCGTTTGCTGCTGGGAGGTCCCGACCGCGATCCGCGCGGATGAATTGCCGTAAAGTGTCATGTCCGATTCGGGCGGGTTAGCGGCAGAAGACCGGGCGACGGAGCGCTCATCAGTGCTCGAGACCGCAACCCGCCAGTGTTGACTTATTATTCACCAGAGACAGATTCAGCAAACATGTGTTCTAATCGGTTCAAAGTTCGCCCGTTTTTACCCGGCCTCGGCCGCCTTGCAACGCTCATAATCGGGCTCGCTCATATAACCCTTTTGCTTCTGCCCACGGCCGTCGGATTCGCGGAGGTCGTTGATCGGATAGTCGCGATTGTCAACGACGAGGTCATATCGCTTTACGAATTAAACCAGGCGACGCAGCCGTATATCGAACAAGTTCGAAATTCCCAGTATCCAGAGGATGTCGAGCGGCAGTTGATGTTCGAGGTGCGGGGTAAAATCTTGAACGAGATGATCAACGAGAAGCTTGCCGATCAGGAGTTGAAGCGCCAGAACATTTCAGTCAGCGATAAGGAGGTCGATAACGCCATCGAGCGTATCAAGGAATCGCGCGCCGTTACAGATGAAGAGCTGCGCAAAGCCCTGTCCACCCAGGGAATAACCTACGAGGAATTTCGCCAGCAGACCAAGCAACAGATCCTGCGGGCCAAACTCGTCAACCGGGAGGTGCGGTCGAAGATTGTTATAACCGATCAAGATATAAAGGAATACTATGATCAGCACGCAGAGGAATACGCCTACGAAAAGAAATATCACCTGCGCAATTTTTATATTCGTCTTTCGTCCTTCGCCACCGATGCCGACCGGCAGGAGGCATTGCGTCAAATGGAGACTGTTCGGGCGGAGTTGAAAGCCGGCAGACCCTATGACGAGCTGACCAAGAGTGCGCTTCAGCCAGATGCACTGGTCGAGAGCGACGATATGGGGCTATTCAAAATAGAAGATCTTTCCCCGCAACTGAGAGAAACCATCCGGGACATGAAACCCGGGGATATGACGCCTGTAATTGAAGCACCCTTCGGCTATCAAATACTGATGCTGGAAGAGGTCGTTGATACGGCTGGGAAGACACAGGCCGAAGCCGCAGCGGAAATCGAAGACAAACTCTTCAACCAGATTGTCGATCAAAAATACCAATCCTGGTTGCAGGACCTAAAGGACCGTGCCCACATTAAAATCATCAACTGATCTGCCCGCTGGGGATGTCGACCACCAAACGAGCCGGCACGATGCAGGAAACGGACACGCAAAGATGACAGCTGAATCCGAGAAGACAGCGCTTTCCTTCGGGCGCTACCTTCAGTCGATCCGGGTCGAAAATGGGATAAGTCTCAAGGCCGTTTCGCAGGAAACACGAATCAGGCTGGAAACGCTGCATTTCATCGAAGCGGAAGACCACCAGCACCTTCCGGACGAGGTATACGTCAAGGGCTTCTTAAGGGCTTACGCCAAGGCTGTCGGAGCGGACGGCGAAGAAGCCGTTCAGCGGTACCTCTCCCGCGTGGCGGTCAAGCGAAAGATCGCTCTATCCGAAGCCGCCCTGTATCGAACAGGCGGGGCCTTCTGGCGGCGGCTCATATTGTCTACGGGTGCCGTGATTTGTCTTATTGCCGCGACGCTTTACGGCGTATCGGCATGGCGCGAGCACAATATGCCGAAGGAGACGGTTTCAACGGAAACGGCCGAACCGTCGACGGCGGAACCGCCGGTTGAAAAACCGGATACGCTTTCATCGGCCCCGGCGGAAGAGAAAGCGGTTACAGCACCGGCGATTGAAGCGTCGAACGAACCGTCGATGGAATCGGCAGATGATAAAGAGGTAGCTACCACTGAGGCGTCAACCGAGTCTGCGCCGCCGCCGGCAATTACCGATAAATATCGGCTGTCGATCGACACCATCGAGGAAACCTGGCTGAAGATTATCGTCGACGACCAACAGGCCAAGCAATACCGGCTCAACCCGGGCGACCACATAGAGCTGGAAGGCTCCAAGAATTTCAATCTTCTCATCGGAAATGCGGGTGGCATCAGGCTTGAGCTGAACGGCAAGGCAGTGGCACTGTCGGGTAAGAGCGGCCAGGTCGTTAATCTTCAACTCCCATGAAAACGGCATGTCGAGTTTGTCTACTCCCGCCATCATCCTGCGACGGATCGAGTATGGTGATTTCGATCTTATCTTGTCTTTCCTGACACTGGAAAAAGGCAAGTTCTCCGCGATTGCAAAGTCCGCTAGAAAGAGCACCAAGCGCTTCGGGGGTATACTGGAACTCTTTGCGGCACTCGACATTCTCTGCAGTTCGGGAAGGCGCAGCGGTTTGCCGGTCCTGCAGGAAGCGGCCTTAAAGCAGCCGTTTGGCGCCATTCGGGCCTCGATCATTTGCACGGCCTACGCGAGCTACTGGGCCGAGCTGATTGACGGGTGGTCGGAAGAAGGGCAGAGGCAGCCCGATCTCTATGAACTGCTCCTGCATGTTCTCACCGAGCTCGATCTGGGGCGGACACCGGCTGATGTCTTGAGTATTCTCTTCCAGATTCGGTTTTTGGTGCTCTCCGGGCATGGTCCGATCCTGTGGGGGTGCAGCCGGTGCAAACGCGACATCGACCGGATCGAGGGCGGAATACTGTTTTTCGATCTGTCCCGCGGCGGAGTGGTTTGCGGGCGCTGCGCGGCGGGGGGATCGGGAAGACTGACCCTTTCCAGGGGAACGATCAAACAGCTGCAGTGGCTTGAAAGCGGTGATTGGGCAAGGGTCGGGCGTCTTCGATTCTCGGCGCCGGCGATCGTGGAAAGCCTCAAGGTTCTGGAAGCTTTCGTTCCCTACCAGCTGGGCCGGGAGCCCCGCAGCCTGACGTTCCTGCGGCAGGTCAGGAGACCCTCTTATGAAACGTAGACGTTTTCTCTTCGATCAAGTTGAATCCTTGCGGCCAGAGGCAGCGCTAAGGGCTCACTCAAAATTACTTCACATTTTGAACGCCGATGCATCCCGCCTGGCTACGTTGCGAAAACTCGGAATATCCAGATATTCATGCGTTTTCGCGCCTTGCCAGGCGAGCGCCTCAACCCCCAAAATTGTGAACTTATTTTTTCGTGAACCCCAACGATTAACTGAAATCGAGGTCGATGCTCACTGATGAAGGTCAACCTGCAAGAAACCCTTAAAATCGATCCGGTAATGACATCGGCGCCTTGTCGGGTGGACATGGGTGGCACCCTCGATCTGGCCGTTTTTTATAACCCTCTGCGGCACCTTTTGCCCTGCACGTTCAATCTCGCCATCGATCTGAGGACAACGGTTCGGCTTCTGCCGCACCGATCCGGGCGGGTGAAAATAACCTCGCGGGGATTCGAAAGCGCCGACTATCCATCCGACCGCGTCCCCTTCAACCATCCCCTGGGCCTCATGTTCGCCACGGCGGTTTATTTCGAGGCCGATGGGGTTCACGTGGTCATTGAGTCTCAATCACCGCCACGCAGCGCACTGGGGGGGTCCTCGGCGGCGGCCGTGGCCCTGATCGCCGCCTTTTTGGTCGCTGCCGAGAACATTGCCCTGACCCCCGCTGTCAGGCGGCGAATTGCCCTCCTGGCCCACCGAATAGAGGAGAGTGTAGCCGGGGTACCGTGCGGACGGCAGGACCAGCTGGCCGCTGCTTTCGGTGGTGTCAATGCATGGTACTGGCGGCCGGAGTGGCGGCGCTTTTCATTCAAGAGAAGCGCTCTTTTCAGAAAGAGATATTTTTCGACCTTCAGACGTCACCTGCTGGTGGCCTATTGCGGCGTGCCGCACGAGTCGAAAGACGTCAACGGGCAGTGGGTGCGCCAGTTTCTCGGCGGCGGGTACCGCCGGCACTGGATCGAAATCCTCCACTGGACCAAAAAGTTTATTGACGCTCTGACCGGTTACAACTATATAGAGGCAGCCGAAGCCATGAACCGTGAAACGGCCCTGCGCCGGGAAATGACCCCGGAGGTGCTCGACGACATGGGCGCCAGGCTGGTGGAGACGGCGTTTCGCTGCGACTGCGGGTCACGATTCACTGGTGCCGGCGGTGGGGGCTGCCTCTGGGCCCTCGGGCGGGCGGAAGATATCCAAAGACTCAGGCCTGCCTGGGAAGAAGTACTTTCAGAAAGACCGGAGGCGCGTCTGCTTCCGGTCGGCATCGATAGCGAGGGCCTGTCGATAGCCGTGAAGAAGCCGTAGGTAGTTTAACAGGAAAATGTCAAATTCCAAGCAACAAATTAAAATGAATTTCGACTGTTTAGGATACAGGCCAAATACCAGAGTACAAGCACCAAAATACACATAAATTCCAAATGAGAATATCCAATGACCCAAACAGGTTTGTTATTTGGAATTTTTAACCGAAACCAAAAAGTTTCTTTAACGATCAAACTGGGCGGCCATAGGCGTCGCTGAACCTTAAATCCAAGAGGTTCAAAGGTTCTCCGTTCCCCGTTCAGGGTTAACGGATTGAGATCTTTCTCAAACCCTGAACCTAGAACCCAGTACCTTCATCACAAGAGACAACCGATGAATTTTCAAGACGTTATTTTCGAATTGAACAGATTCTGGGCCCGCAAGGGCTGCGTGATGGCCCAGCCATACGACATGGAGGTCGGGGCCGGAACTTTTCACCCGACGACCCTGCTCAAGGCCTTGGGCCCCGAACCTTGGAA
>JARROL010000074.1:0-6988 GCA_037383965.1 Desulfobacterales bacterium
GTCTTCTCCGGCCAGGCGCTCACCAACAGCGTCGTGGCACAGTGGACCGGCATCGACGGGCCCAGCTCCCAGGAGCGCAACGGCACCGACGGTATCGGCGGGCTCAATGACTATATCACTTCAACAGCGAGCACGAAGATCACGGCACAAGCAGCGATATTGGTATCTGAGAAAACCGTCACCCGGTTGATCACCGAACCTTCAGGGGGGGTCACCGAGCTTTCCGGTCAAACCGCAAATCCCGGAGACAGACTGCGGTATACCATTGAGATCAACAATACAAATGATATTCCGCTGAGCAATTTTTCGCTGGTGGATGAACTCGATCGTTTAAACATCGAACGTTACGGTGCCGCCTTATTTCAACCAGATTCAATTGGGAACGTGATCGTTCCAGACGAAGCCAATTATGTCATTAACCAGGGCACGCTAACCATAAACAACTTGAATATCGACCCCTATGAGACCTTGACCGTCTCATTTGAAATTCTTCTTAAACCGGTGATCACAGATGGCACCATTGTTCAAAACCAGGCGCAACTGGAACTGAGCGGGATTGTCTTTGGAAGAACGGATGACCCCAGTTTGGCGGGTGGCGCCGATCCGACCGAGACCACCATCAATTCGGCACCGTTTTTCAAGGTGCAAAAAACATCCACCATTCTGTCGGGGGATCCCAATGTCCTGATGGCCGGGGACACCCTGCGATACACCCTAACCATTAGAAATATCGGTACCGAGGATGCTGTCGATGTGCGGTTGCGGGACAACACACCGGCCAGCACCACCTACGTGGCCAACAGTGTGACCCTCAACGGTTTGCCCGTCTCCGATACGAGTACCGGTGTCAATCCCTTGCATTCCGGCATCCTGGTCAATTCGGCGGAGAATACGGCCTCTGGATACCTTCAGGCCGATGCGACGCCGGGATCGACCCATACGGCAGTTGTGACGTTCGACGTGGTGGTCGATCCGAATGCCATGAACGGACTGGTTATCGAGAACCAGGGTTTCCTCAGTGGCAGCGGTGCGGGTAGTGGGTTGCACCCCGAACAGCCATCGGACGATCCGGCCACCCCCGTGCCCGATGACCCGACCCGCAACGTGGTGGGTAATCTGCCGCTTCTGTACGGCCACAAAACCGTGCAGATCCATCAGGATTTCGGCTCTCCGGGGATCGTCGATCCCGGCGACATACTGCGTTACACCATCGACATCAGCAATACCGGCGCCATCCCGGCGACGGGCGTGACGCTCACCGATGCCGTTCCCCCCAACACCGTCTACAACACCGATTCGCTGCGTCTGAACGGTGCGTCGCCGAGCCCCGACGGCGGAGTGTTCCCCCTGGCTTCTGGTCTGGTAGTGCAGTCTTCCGACAACCCCGGCAGCGGCATTGTTTCGGCCGGCCAAAGCGCCGTGGTCACTTTTGAAGTCAGCGTCAACGCCGGCGTGCCCACGGGCACCATCATCAGCAACCAGGGTCGCCTCGTCTCCAAAGAACTGCCGCCGGATGTGACCGACGCCGACGGTCTGCCTTCAAACGGTTACCAGCCGACGGTCGTCATTGTCGGTGACGCTCAACTGATTGCCGTGACCAAGGAAGTGGCGGTCGTGGGTGGGGGAGTCGTCACCGATGATCTCCATCCGCCACTGGGGGATCAGTTGGCCTACATCGACGGCTCCGGCACACTTAACGGCGCTGCGGTCGGGGTGACTTACGCAAACTCAAGACTCACAGCGGATTATTCCGCCCAGTATGGAGATCTTCCTTCCGGTAGCAGCGCCGTCGTGCGTTTCCGCGTACAGATCGACGCCTCGCTGGCCGTTGGCACGACCATCACCAACGCTGCTGTCGCCAGTTGGAACAATCCGGTGCAGACCGTATCGGCCAGCGTGTCACTCGACGTCGGTGGCACACCGGGCAGTTCCGCTCTCTCAGGTAATGTCTGGCACGACGCAAACCTGGACAAAAACTGCGACCAGACTACCGAGACGATGCTGGAAGGGTGGTCCGTCGAACTCTACAGAAATGGTCAGCGGATTACGACGGTGCTGACTGATGCCACCGGTGCCTACCGGCTCGGCGGACTCGTTCCCAATGCGGGAACGGCGGAATTTTATGAGATTCGCTTCGTTGCGGCCGGGGCCGGGGTGAACACGGCCTCTCTGGGTATGGCGGATTCGCCCTTTGCCAACGGACCCCAGCGGATCAGCTCCATTACTGTTGCGCCGGGCAGTAACCTGCAGGGTCTGGATCTACCTATCTGGCCGAACGGTGCCGTTTACAACTCGGTCGTCCGTGTACCGGTTGCCGGTGTCCGGCTCGCGCTGGTGAATGCCGAGACCGGCAATCCCCTGCCGAGCCAGTGTTTCGATGATCCCCATCAGCAGAATCAAATCACCGCTCAACACGGGTTCTATAAGTTCGACCTCAATTTCCGCGATGGCGCCTGCCCGGCGGGCGGGACCTATCTCATTGAAGTGACCCCGGCGGCCACGGGTTACATGCCCATGCCGTCGCAGGTCATTCCGCCGGCCAGTGATGCGACGACCGCCGCCTTTTCGGTGCCGACCTGTCCGGGCAGCGCCAGCGATGCGTTGCTGGGTACGACCGATTACTGTGAGGCCACCATCCATTCGACAATACCGCCGGTGTCGGTCCCGCCGGGGACAGCCGAGACCGCTTATCATCTCCACCTGGTCCTGAGCGACGGCAACATACCGGGTCACAGTCAGATATTCAACAATTCCATTCCCATCGATCCGGAACTTGGGGGTGCCGTGGCCATCACCAAGACTTCCTCCGCGGCATACGTGACCATTGCTGAATTGGTGCCCTACACCATCACCGTGTCCAATGTGTATGGCGCGCCACTCTATGAAACCAGTATCGTCGATGTCCTGCCACCAGGTTTCAAATACATCACCGGATCGGCACGCCTCGACGGTCAACCGGTCGAACCGGTGCTCAACGGACGGGAAGCGATCTGGGGTGATCTCGACCTGCAGGTCAATCAGAAAAGAACGCTCCAATTCCTCCTGGTGGTCGGATCCGGTGTTTCCGAAGGCCAATACGTCAACCAGGCCCAGGTGATCAACAACGCCACCGGTGCGGCGGTTTCGGGGGTGGCAACCGCCACCGTCGAAGTCGTGCCCGATCCGGATTTCGACTGCACCGACTTCATCGGCAAAGTATTCGACGATCGCAACCTCAACGGCAGGCAGGACAACGACGAAAAGGGCCTGGCCGGGGTTCGCGTCGCGACCGTCCGTGGGTTGATCGCTACCACGGACGAATATGGGCGCTTTCATATCACCTGTGCGGCCGTGCCGGACGAGAATCGCGGCAGCAATGTGATCCTGAAGCTGGACGATCGCAGCCTGCCGACCGGCTATCGCCTGACGACTGAGAATCCGCGTGTGCAGAGGGCGACCCGCGGAAAGGCGCTTCGATTCAATTTCGGGGCGACCATCCACCGTGTGGTGCGGATCGATATCTCCGAAGGCGTGTTCGAACCGCAATCCAGCACCATGCGGCCGCAGTGGAAACCCCGCATAGACCAGCTGGTTGAAGAGCTGAAAAGGGCCCCATCGGTGTTGTACCTGTCATATCTGGCAGATGTCGAATCGAAGACATTGGTTCGAAAACGTCTCAACGCTCTCAAGAAGACGATTACCCGACGCTGGAAACAATCGGATGGAACATATCGACTGACCGTTGAAACCGATATTTTCTGGAGACGTGGTGCGCCGGTGTCTAGCCGCCAGTGACGAATGATGAAGGCCATGACTCATACGCTGATCAAGCTGATGCGACATACTTTGAAACACGGAATCGCCCTGTGTTTTATATACGCGGTTACCGTGGCAGGCGCAGAAGCATCGATTCTCGGTGACAGTGGGGTACGGGAAACCACCTCGCGCGGAGAGGCGACCGAGGAGCATCTACCGGCCGAACAAACCCCTGTACCCTGGATTCATGATCCGGCCGTTTCCGGGGAGTCGGAGGGCGATGTCATTGAACGGGGCGAGACCACGGAGAAGGATATCAAAACGATCAAGGTCGACAACCTGGTACCGCCCATCTATTTCGGGTTGGGTGAAGTCGAGATTCCAGCGGAGACGCTCAAGCGCCTTCAAGAGATCCTCGACGGCATGCGCGACCGCACCAATGTGAGACTCCATTTCATCGGAAACACCGATAACCTGCCCCTACGCCACGAACTGCTGGAGCGCTACGGCGACAATGTCGGTCTCTCACGGGAAAGGGCGGGGACCGCCGCCGAATATTGTCAGCGGGCCCTCAATCTTCCCGCCCAGGCCATTTCCTTCGAGGGCCTTGGCGATACCCATCCCGTTGCAGACAATGCAACCGAGGAAGGGCGGCAACTGAATCGACGCGTGGAAGTGCAGGTCTGGTATGACGAAGTAACGGAGAAAACGGTCGAGACGGAAGTGATCGTACCACGGGAAGTGAATCGCATAAAGGTATGTCGAACCGAGACGGTCTGTAAATTACGCTACAAGCAAGGTCACTCTCATCGGGCGCGCGTAAAGAACCTGGTCACGCCATTCCATTACGACGAGGGCATGGCCGACGTCCCGGAGTCGTTTCTACGCCAGGTCAAACATGCCCTTGCGAACCTCAACGGCAAACAGAATCTCGTCGTCAAGTTTATCGCTTATACGGACAACATGCCGCTGAACGATCGCGAGAAAAGGATCTATGGAAACCACACCGGTTTTTCAAAAGCGGTGGCCCGCCGCATCGCTCTGGCTGTTCAGGAAAATCTGGCGCTGCCAAACAAAGCGATTGAGAGCGAAGGCCGCGGGGCATCGCAGCCGGTGGCAGCCAACGATACACAGCAGGGACGAGTGCTGAATCGGCGTGTGGAAGTGGAGTTCTGGCATGACGACCCGCTGCAGGATTTGCCGGATGAACCCCAGATTTGCCCGGACGCGGCCGGTGTCGAAACGGTCGTACGGATTTACGACGCCGCTTCAGGGCCTATCAAACCGATTCTGTTCGAGAACGGCCAACCGATGGTTCCCGACGGTTACACCGATCAATTACAGCGCGCCATGGACGAGATCAGCGACAAGAACCATGTGCGTTTGCTGTTTGTCGGATATACCGGCGACAAACGTTTGGACCGCAGAGCGGCAGCGGTTTACGGAGATGATGTCGGATTGTCCATGTCCCGCGCTCGGCGGGCAATGCTGGCTGTCAGCCAGCAAATGGGCTTGGCGGAGAATCAGGCTGAATTCGACGGTCGCGGTTATGTTCATTCCAACGACGTGGTGAATGCCGGTTTTATCGAATCCGACATATCGTATGTCCAGGTGCAGGTGGCCTATGACGAGCCAGTCCTGCTCGATGACTACGAAGGCGTGGAGATCACACCCATAACCCGCGAGGTGGTCCCGAGCGATCCCTTCGGGCTGAATCCCATGCGCATTACTGTCGACGGAAAGCCTATAAACGATCCGGGCAAGTGCAGCGCTGACGTGCAGCGCTGCACCGATGTAGCCCTTGACGATGCTCACATTCAATTCAAATACGACAGCCATAAACGCGAACCCCGGCTGAATGTGACGGCCTGGCCGCGCACCATCCGCTATCGTGATCGAGAAGATACGGTGTTTGAAGAAAACCGGGTGCAATTCAGGCTGTATACAAATTACCGCAGTTTCATTGAACGTGCCGAGGTCAGAATTTTCGATTCCGAACAGTCTCTTCGCAGTGAGCCGATCGCCGTCATTCCAATGGATGCCGACGGCATGGCGCACTGGTCAGCCAAGTTCGAGTCGTTTGCAGCTCCGGTCCGCAAGTTAAAATATCTGGTGCGGGTATACGATGGGAAAGGGTATTTCGACGAGACATACAGCCAACCCCTGTGGGTAACCGACACTATCGACCCTTCGGTTGCTGAATCCGATCCACGAGTGGAACTGCTGGTCGGCTATGGGGAGAGCCAAATTGCCAACCGAAATATCCGTCTCAGTGGCGGTACGGTGTGGACCTATGGCGAAGACATCCCGGAAGGGCACCGGGTCTGGTTGGCCGGTTATGAGGTCCCCGTGAGCGATATGGGGCAATTCGTGGCGGAGGAAATCCTTCCCGAAGGCATACATTCCGTTGAGGTGGGCGTGCTGGACGAGAACGGCAACGGTGAAGTGTTCCTGCGTGACCTGGCGCTGAAACAGAGTGATTGGTTCACCGTGGGCATCGCGGACTTGACCGTTTCCGGAAACAAGACCAGCGGGCCGGCGGAAATGCTCGCACCGGAAAAAGATGAATATGAGGATGACATCAGTGCAGAGGGTCGTCTGGCATTCTACACCAACGGACAATTTGAAAACGGATGGTCACTGACAGCGAGCGCCGACACCCGCGAAGGATCCTTCGATGAGATTTTCTCCAATTTCTTGGACAAATCACCCGAGGCCCTGTTCCGACGGATGGACCCTGATTACCATTACCCGACCTACGGTGATGACAGCACCGTCGATCAGAGTGCTCCCACCCTGGGTAAGTTCTATGTCAAGGCGGAAAAAGACGACAACTATGGAATGTGGGGCAATTTCAAGGTTGGCTACATGGACAACGAACTGACCCAGGTGGATCGCGGACTCTATGGTGCCAAATTGCATTACCAGACGCACGGTGTGACCGAGTTCGGCGATCCACGCTTCGATGTGGACGGCTTTGCCGCGGACCCGGGAACTATTGCCGCAAGGGATGAATTCCTCGGAACGGGAGGTTCACTGTATTATCTCCGCCGACAGGACATTCTGGAGGGATCCGAACGCATCCGGATAGAAATCCGTGACAAGGTTTCCGGAATCGTTATGGAAGTCAAAAACCTGACGCCGGTTCTCGATTACACCATCGACTACCTGCAGGGGCGGATACTGCTCGCGCGGCCCCTGTCTCCCACGGCCACGGACGACCTACTGGTGCGGAGCGACTCTCTCAGCGGCA
>JARROL010000074.1:7010-20693 GCA_037383965.1 Desulfobacterales bacterium
TGGTACGGTACGAATTTAGCCCAGGTTTCGAAGAACCGGAGACGCTGGCGGTCGGTGGTACGGTCCATTACTGGTTCAACGACCACGTCAAGCTCGGTTTGACCGCGAGCCGGGATGAAGAAGCGGACATCGAAAGCAATTTGAGCGGAGCGGATCTGACATTGCGCAAGTCTTCCGATACCTGGCTAAAGGTCGAAACCGGACGCAGTGAGGGGCCAGGTGTCGTGACGTCGGATTCTGTTGATGGTGGTTACGACTTCACCCCTGGAGGGTCGCTCATCGGCTCGGATACACAGGCCCCTGCTTACCGGGTTGACGCCAGCATCAAGGTCAGTGACTTTTTCGACGGGGGCCGGGGCCAGGCCACCGGCTATTTTCAGGACTTAGGGGCCGGTTATTCGGCTCCCGGTCTGACGACCGCTCGGGATTTGACCCAGTACGGCGGTACGGCGACTTTTCCATTCACCGACCGATTGGGGACACGATTGAAGGTGGATATCCAAGATCAGCAAGAGGGCCTCGATTCACAGACCAGTGAACTGGATTTCGATTACCGGTTCGGTGAGCACTGGACACTGAGTTCAGGCGTGCGGAACGACAGTCGCGAGGACAACGCGCTCATCGTTCCGGAAACACAGGAGGAGGGCGACCTCACGGATGTGGTGGCCCAGTTGTTATACGACTCCCGCAAGCAATGGACATCTTATGGCTTTGCTCAAGGGACAATTCGGACAACCGGCAACCGCCAGGAAAATGACCGTATCGGTGGTGGCGGCAGTTACCGATTCACCGATCGGTTTAATGTGGTCGGCGAGGTGTCTGCCGGAGATTATGGTCCGGGAGGTCGAATTGGGACCGAGTTTCTGTATACGGACCGGACCACCTTCTACAACAATTACACCTACGAAAACGAGCGGACCGACAACGGGTTGAGAGCTCGGAAGGGCAACTTTGTGTCCGGTTTTCGCACACGATACCGGGAGAGTACCAGTGTATTTCTCGAGGAGCGTTATACGCATGGAGATGTCCCCACCGGTCTGACTCACGCCACGGGTGTTGCTCTAGCGCCGACCGATCGACTCAATTTCGGCCTGAACCTCGAATTCGGTACGCTCAAGGATCATCAGACTGCCGCTGAACTGGAGCGATCTGCTTACGGTATGAATGCCGGTTACGGATTCGACGATTTGAAAATCACCAGCGCCGTCGAGTACTTGATCGAGGATACCGAACAGCTGGATACCAGCTTTACCAAGCGCACGACATGGCTGTTCAAAAACAGTCTCAGATATCAGCTGAGCGAGAGCTGGCGCATCATCGGAAAATTTAACTATTCGCAGAGCGAAAGTTCTTTGGGAGAGTTTTTCGACAGCGACTACACCGAAGCGGTCCTGGGATACGCATATCGACCCGTTCAGAACGACCGTCTCAATGCGTTGTTCAAGTACACGTACTTTTACAATCTGCCGTCGGCCGGTCAGCTGGCGGGCACTGATACGGGTGTCATCCAGCGCAGCCACATTGGATCGGTAGATGTAACTTATGATCTGACGCTGCGTTGGACCCTGGGAGGAAAGTACGCCTACCGCGATGGACAGGTGGCTCAGGATCGTGAAAACCCGGAGTTTTTCGACAGTCGCGCTCACCTGTGCGTGTTGCGCGCGGACTGGCATTTCATCCACCGATGGGACGCTCTGTTCGAGGTCCGTTGGCTGGACCTGCCGGACGCCCAAGACAATCGCAGCGGCGTCCTGCTGGGGATATTTCGCCATCTGGGTAACTACGTGAAGGCGGGCATCGGCTATAACTTCAGCGATTTTTCGGATGACTTGACTCAAATGGATTACCACCACCAGGGATTGTTCATCAACGTTGTCGGGAAGATTTAGAAAGACATTTCCGAGGTTTTGCGATCGTCCCGACCCGTGTGAGATGCTGAACAGAGACATTAGAGGACATAAAGTGAGGAAACCGACATGCACTGCTGGCTGAAAATATTGATAATGGGGGCTTCGTTGTTCGGTCTCGGCGTTACCGCCTATGGTCAGGATGTTTCAAAAGATATGATCAAAGGCCTCGACGAACAAGTACAGGAAATCAAGAGCGACGTTCTGCGTATCGCTGCGGATCTGAATCAGTTGGAAGAGAAGCTGCTGTATCCGTCCAATACGCAGGTTGCCGTCTTCGTGTCCGCTTCCAAAGACAAGGCCTTTCGCCTCGATGCTGTCGAAATCCAGCTGGGGGGCCGGCCGGTGGCCCATCACATTTATACGTACAAGGAACTCGAAGCCCTCCAGAAGGGCGGCGTGCAGCGGATCTATACCGGCAACATCAAAACCGGCCAACATCACCTTCAGGTGTCCGTCATTGGCAAAACGGATGGAAACGCGGATTTTCATATAACGAAGGATTTTATGTTCACTAAGGATGTGGGCCCAAAAATCGTGGAACTGTCACTGGCCGCCCATGGTGTTTCGCTAAAGGAGTAATTCGTTCATGTCCAGACGGATCGTCTTAACGATAACATTGATCCTCGTAGCGTCGTCAGCCGTCGCGGGACCCCTTTCTCCCGCGGAGCTGAAGGATCTCTATTTCGGTGAGGCCTTGTACTATGCCTTCCAGAGCGAATGGTTCGACGCGATTGCCAGGCTCGACACCGAGTTAGGACAGCACCGCGGCCTCGATGAACCTGAACGCGATTCCCTTTACTTCCATATCAATCAGGCCGAGTTCGCCGTGGGAGATTTTGAGCTGGCCTACCGGATGCATCATCGCGCCGGTCGCGCCATCAGAGCAGTGATCGAAGGCAACGTCGAGGATCCGGTACGTAACGAGGCTGTCTATCGGTTGGCCAGAATTTACTTTCAAAAGGATCAACCGGTCAATGCGTTGCACGCCGTGGACAGCATTCAGGGGGAGGTCCCCCGGGAGATTCAGTCCGACGTGGCTTTCCTGCGGGCCAATATTCTCATGGCAAACGGCCGTTTCGCCGAAGCGGCAGAAATTCTGGAAAAACTACAGGGAGAGAAGAAACTGGAAGGCTTCAGTACGTATAATCTCGGCATTGCGCTGATTAAGGACAATAGGGTGACCGAGGGACGCCAATACCTCGATCGGGCGGGTCAGATCAGAAACGGAGATCCTGTTACTTTAGCCATCAGGGATAAGTCGAATCTTGTTTTCGGCACCAAGCTGCTGGAAGAGCAGAATTACGAACAGGCCGGACTGGTTCTCGACCGGGTACGCCTAACCGGTCCGTTCTCCAATCGGGCTCTGCTTGGGGCCGGATGGGCGGCGGCTTTCGAGGAGCGGTATGAAAGGGCACTGGTGCCCTGGACCATCCTGGTGAAAAGAGAAGTCACGGACGCCGCGGTTCAGGAGGCCATGCTTGCCGTGCCTTATGCTTACGGAAAACTGGATGTGCACAGCAAGGCTGCGTTGATGTACGGCAGTGCCCTTGAGCGCTTCAGCGCCGAAATAGATACACTCAGCGAATCCATCAAGAGTATTCGCGAGGGACATTTCTTGAAGGCTCTGGTGCGGGAAGAGTTGAAACAGGATCCCAACTGGATCGTCAAGCTGCGCCGACTTCCCCGCACACCCGAGACTTACTATTTGCTGGAATTAATGGCCTCTCACGATTTTCAAGAGTCACTGAAAAATTACCTCGACTTGGAGCAGTTACGAAAGAAGATGGCCGGCTGGGAGAATGATCTGGAGGCATTTGAAGAGATCATCGGTCAGAGGCGGGCATACTACGAACCATTGCTACCGAGCATCGATCGGGAATTCCGACGGTTGGATTCACAAATGCGTCTGCGTTTGGAGCAGAGGGATCGTATCGAAAAACGGTTGAAGGCGATGTTGGTGGTGCCCAGGCCCGACTATTTGGCGACATCCGAGGAGCGCGTCATCGGTGAAAAAATCGATCGGCTGGAAGGCCGGATGACGGTTGGAGGGGTCAGTGTACCCGGCGAAATAGCCGCCCGTATTCATCGTTTGCGGGGCGTCTTGAAATGGAACATCATCACAGATTATGACCGGCGTTTCACTGAGGCTTACACGAATCTCCAGGACCTGAATGATGAAATCGATCAGTTGAAGAAACAGTATGCTGCCTTCGTCCGCTCGCGTCAGGCTGCCACACAGAGTTACCAGGGGTATGGAGACACCATCCGACGCCAGCGAATCTTGATTCGGGAGGCATCTGAGACAGTGCGTTGGTTGATGGCCCGACAGGGTCACCTGTTGGAGCTGATGGCCGTCAATGAACTCAGTCGGCGGCGCGATCGACTGGCCGAATTCCAAATCAAGGCCCGTTTCGCCATGGCGGACAGCTACGACCGCGCGACGAGGGCTCAGGCCCGAGAGAGGGTGGAACGATGAACGGGATTCGGCTACCATCATTGCTACTGTCACTGATTCTAGCGTCCTGCTATTCAATCGGAGAGAAGACGATTGCCGATTTGCGTCACGTGCAGGTCGAGATCAAGGAAGAAAAAATCCAAGACGGCATCGATAATGCCATGCAGGGTTATCAGCGATTTCTGGAAGAATCGCCGCAGTCGGATTTGACACCAGAAGCCATTCGACGACTGGCAGACCTCAAAATCGAAAAGGAATACGGTACGCTCACCGAAGATATCGGTGCCGCAGACCCGAAGGAAAAGACTTTTTCGCCATCTTCGGATCACAAAGAGACGGCCTTCACGCACTCCCCTGCCAACTACAACAGGCCGCCTGCAAATAATGAAGAGCCTGACGGTTTGTTTCAAAACACCGGAGAGTCGCAGAGTGCCTTCGAAAGACGGGCTACCCGGACAGAGCCTCTCCCGACGCCGGCAGAGATCGACGAGGGGCATGACCTTGAGAGGGCCAGTGCCCGGGAGGCCATCGCGCTCTACAATAAACTGCTCCAAGATTACCCCCTGTATGACCGAAACGACCAGGTCCTCTACCAGATGTCACGCGCATACGCGGAGTTGGGGCAGACCGAGGAAGCCATGGCTGTCATGGACCGGATGGTTCGAGAATATCCCGGTTCACGATATTACGATGAAGTGCAGTTCAGGAGGGCTGAACATTTCTTTGCTTATAAGCACTACCTGGATGCTGAAGACGCCTACACTGACATCGTGAATATCGGTGTCGGGTCGTCCTACTACGAACTCGCCCTGTACAAGCTGGGCTGGACGTTCTACAAACAGGAGCTCTACGAAGACGGCCTCCATAAATTCATTGCCCTGTTGGATCACAAGGTGTCAGTAGGGTACGATTTCGAGCAGACGGAAGACGAAACAGAACACAAAAGGACTCAGGACACTTTCAGAGTTATCAGCTTGAGTTTTTCCAACCTCGGGGGGGCCGATTCAGTTGTGGAGTACTTCTCCCGCATTGGCCAGCGCAGTTACGAAGACAGCGTCTACAGCAATTTAGCCGAATTCTATTTCGACAAAAGACGTTATGCCGATGCCACCGCGACCTACAATGCCTTCGTGAGTCGCAACCCCTACCACAGGGTCGCACCGAACTTTCAGATGCGGATTATCGACATTCACACAGCCGGCGGCTTCCCCAGCCTGGTTCTCGAGGCCAAAAAGGATTTTGCCACCACATACGGATTAAATGCCGAATACTGGAACTACTTCGAACCGAAAGACCGTTCGGACGTATTGGGATATTTGAAGACTAATCTAACCGATCTGGCGAATCACTATCATGCCTGTTATCAGAATTCGAAAATGGTCGAAGACAAACCGGCTAACTTCAAGGAAGCGCGCCATTGGTACAAGGAATTTTTGGTCTCCTTTCCGATGGAAAGTGAATCATCGACGATCAACTACCAGTTGGCGGACCTGCTCCTCGAAAACCGCGCATACGGTGAGGCAGCCGTCGAATATGAGAAAACCGCTTATGAATATCCGACACACAAAAAATCTTCCCAGGCCGGTTATGCAGCGGTTTGTGCCTATCGGGAACAGTTGAGTGCCGCTGGTTCGGGGAGCAAGGATCGGATCAAACGAGAGGTCGTACGCAGCTCTCTGAAGTTCGCCGATACCTTCCCCGAACACGATAAAGCCGCCGTCGCACTCGGGGCGGCAGCAGACGATCTTTACGGAATGAGGGAATATGAACAGGCTTTGTCCGCTGCCGGTACCCTCATCGAAAGGTTTCCAATGACCGATGTGGAGACCGTCCGCTCGGCCTACCTGGTCATCGGACATTCGACCTATGAACTTCAGCGGTACGAGGAGGCTGAGAGCGCTTACTTAAAGGTGCTGGAACGACTCCCGCCGAATGACACGTCCCGCGCGACACTTTTCGATAACCTGGCGGCATCGATTTACAAACAGGGAGAGCAAGCCAATACCGCCCAGGAATATCGTGTTGCGGCGGATCATTACTTGCGTGTCGGGCGCATGGCACCGACCTCGAGCATCCGGCCGACGGCAGAATATGACGCTGCCGTGGCGTTGATACAACTTTCGGAATGGGATGAAGCGGCAACCGTGTTGACCGGATTTCGATCCGATTTTCCAGGGCATGAATTGCAGCCGGAGGTGACCAAGAAGATCGCCTATGTGTATCGGGAAAACGGAAAACTTTCCCTGGCTGCCAAGGAGTATGAACGCATCGAAACAGAAACGGATGACGACGACCTCCGACGCGAGGCCCTCCAATCAGCGGCGGAACTGCACGAGGAGGACGGCAATGTCTTTGCTGCGCTCGGTGTCTATCGGCGGTTTGTTGATTACTTTCCCCATCCGGTGGAAGACAATTTGGAGACGCGATCGAAGATTGCCAAGATTCTCGAGCAGCAGAATGATCGAAAAGCTTACCTGGAAGAACTCGAAAAGATCGTCGCTATCGATGCCGCTGCCGGTAGTGGGCGGACACCGCGGACGCGCTACCTTGCCGCAAAGGCCGCGCTGGTGCTGGCTGAGACGCATTACGAGCGATTCGTAACGGTGAGGTTGGTCAAACCCTTCGAGGCGAATCTGCGCCAGAAGCGTGATTTGATGAAAGCGCTCACGCGGGAATTCAACACGATCATCGCCTTTGAAATCGGAGAAACCACAGCCGCTTCGACATTCTACCTGGCCGAGATATACGCCGATTTCAGCAAGGCATTGATGACCTCGGAAAGGCCCGAGGGGTTGAGTCCCCTGGAACTCGAAGAATATGATCTGGCTATCGAGGAACAGGCTTATCCCTTCGAAGAGAAGTCCATTGCCGTGCACGAGAGCAATCTCGAGCTGATTTCCCGAGGTATCTACAATGAGTGGATCGACAAGAGCCTGCAGAAGTTGGCCGTCCTCGTTCCGGCCCGTTATGCCAAGCCCGAGGAAAGCAGTGCTATTATGAGTTCTCTGGATACGTTTGTCTTCGGTATTGGCCATCCGGCAGTCTCCGTACAAGCGGGGTCTGAATCAGAGTCTGTGGCAAATGAGGTTTCAGGCGGCGGTGCGATCCAGGGCCCGGACTCCGGAATGCCTCCCAACGGCGAACCCGCCGGATTGGCGCCTGTTCAAGATCCGGTGGACCGGGTAGCAGAACGGGCGGCATTGAAGTGAAGACCATTAGGGAAAGGGGAGATACGGCGATGTACGCGACCTGCGAACGATTCGTCACAGTTTTCGACACACGCAATTTCGCGCGACTGGCTGTACTGGCGGCAACCGTTTTTATTCTAATCGGTTGCGCCACCCACGGTGACGTTGCACCCCCAAGCGTCGATGAGCCCCACCCGGAAACGCAAGAGCCCTCCGTGGTTCGGCTCGAAGACGGGCGGGAAGGGTTCCGCATATCCGAATACCCTCAATTGAGTGAGGCGTTACGCCGGGACTTCGATCGTGCAGTGATCCTTCTCAATGAAGAGGCCTACGGTCAGGCGGTCGAATTGCTGACAAAAATTATCGAGGAGGCCCCCGGCGTTACGGCGCCTTACGTCAACATCGCCATCGCCTATCGTCGGCTGGGACAGACCGATCAGGCCGAAGAGCATCTAAATACCGCTCTCGCACTGGTGCCGGGGCATCCGGTGGCCAGCAACGAATACGGATTGTTGTATCGCAGGAGCGGACGGTTCGCCGAGGCTAGAGTGGTGTACGAGACGGCACTGAGGCATTTCCCAGACGATTATCCTGTGCACCGAAACCTGGGAATCCTCTGCGATCTCTATTTGAATGACCCGGTCTGTGCGATCGAACACTACGAGATTTACAGTCAAGCCTTGCCCGAGGATCAACAGGTCCAGATTTGGATAACGGATCTTCGCGCACGCATGGGGCGAGAATAGACCGTAAACACCATGCCGGGGTGTCGGCAGGGTCCTGGCGCGCAACGCCGGATCACACGCCAGCTCCGAATCGAAGGAGGGATGATGAAGCGAACATTCATTCTTTGTCTGTGCTTGGTCCTGATGACGGTCGGTCTGACCTTTGCCGAGGTGGCGGAAACCGATACGTCATCGGAAACCAAAGAATTGTCCGGCATGTCCATCGTCGGCAACGATGAGGCCCCGAAGTCATTGTACATCGTTCCGTGGAGAAGCTCCGAAATCGGTGTCGAGACGAGTTTGCATACGATGCTGAATGATAGTGATGGTCCGGTGGACAGGGACGTATTCATGCGGCAGATAGAGTTCTATCGCCTCAGTACCGCCAGATAACGACCTGCGGTAGATCTACGATCTACCATCGCCTTTCCCTCGAAAGATCCACACGGCGAGGCAGTTGAGGGGTGGCGCCAGCGTAACGGTTATCATCTGTTTAGGAGGAAAGTCATGGGATTCTACACGGTAGTTGCCTTTTTCCAGAAGGGCGGGATGTTCATGTACCCCATACTGTTCGTGTTTGCTGTTGGCATTGCCATCGCGGTGGAGCGTTGGATTCAATTGGACCGCGTCCGCAATTCAAACGGCAAAATATGGGGCGTACTGCAGCCGTTGTTGGTCAAGGGAGATTTCGAAAAGGCCCGGCAAATGGTGAGTAAGGATACTTCCAGCATGTCGCAAATGCTGGGAATGGGGCTGGCACGCCAGGGTGCGGTTCGGCGTCGCGAGGACATCGAAATCGCTATGGAAGAGAGCATGATGGAGATCATTCCGCAGTTGGAGAAGCGCACGCCCTATGTGGCGCTGCTCTCGAACATCGCCACATTGCTGGGTCTGCTGGGAACCATCATGGGGTTGATCCAAGCCTTTACGGCGGTGGCCAACGCGAACCCGGCCGAGAAGGCCGATTTGTTGTCCGCCAGTATATCAGTGGCGATGAACACCACCGCCTTCGGTCTGATGTCTGCGATACCGCTTCTGCTTTTACATGCGAAGTTGACTTCGACCACGGGGCACATCGTTGACAGCCTGGAGATGGCATCGGTCAAGGCGCTGAACAGCATCTCCAATTTCGCCAGGCGCCAAATCGAGGCAAGCTGATTATGACCAGACGACATTATCGAACGAGACAACTGCGGGCAACACCCGAACTAGATGTCACCACTTTCATGAACCTGATGGTCGTGCTGATACCGTTTCTGTTGATCAGCGCCGTCTTTTCACGTGTGGCAATCATGGAGTTGAGCGTTCCGACCAGCGCCGGCGGTGCGGAATTAAAAACACCCAATTTCGCTATCGAGGTGATCGTCCGCCAGGCCGGCTTCGAGATCGCGAACGGCTCCTCGGTAGAAGCGGCCATTCCGAAAAAAGACGGCCAGTACGATATGGAAATGCTGTCCAGAATGCTGGTGCGGCTCAAAGGCCAGTATCCGGAAAAGGAAGATGCGACCGTCTTGATGGAACCGGATATCGAGTACGATTTTCTCATCCAGGTCATGGATACAGTCCGGAGCACTCAATTAGAGACTGAAGACGGCGAGGACCCGCAAACACTCATTCTTTTTCCAGACATATCCATAGGAGATGCGCCATGAGAAAGAGCCGACGGATGCGGAGGATGGGGCGTAACAGGAACAAGGCGACCGGTCTGCTCCTGACCTCGTTGATGGATATCTTTACCATTCTGCGGTGGAGATTACGGTCAGCGCGGATGCGGTCATTGTTCAGGGCAGGGCCGTAATCAACACATCGGAGTTGCTGGACGCCGAGGTCGAGACGGTCCCGGAGATAACGGAGCGGCTTGAACAGCTCGAGCGAAACATTATCGGGATAAGCACCAAAACGGTGGTCGACAGCAAGGAGGTCACCATTCTTGCTGATAAAACGATACCGTTCAGAGCGCTTAAAAAAATTATGTCAACCTGTACGGGTTCTGGTTACGGCAGGATTTCTCTGGCAGTTATCCAGAAAGCCGACAAAAGCTAGTGGGTATGCCGTGAATACATCCTCATTGGAACAGGAACTGGCGCCCCTGAACGCGCAGATCGAGCGAATCCGGAATGAACTCGAGTCGCTCGAATCCCAGTTGCGGGTTGTAGAGGCAGAGCTTGAAAAGTTCTCCGCCGTCCGGCAACGATTTGAAGCATTGCTGGACGTTTGCAACGCTCTCGACAAGTTGAGCGAATTGCAGGCGGAGCAGCTTTTCTGGAAAGGTATTCCCGGGGCAGAGGATCACGCCGGTCACTTGGAGCGCGCACGCCAGCGGGCCGCCCGATTCGAGGAGAAAATCAGCGGGATTACTACCGAACAGGCATCTTTACAGGGAGAAGTGGACAAGCGGTGCGCCGAACTGGACGTCCTCTACGAAGACGTCCGTGACGCATACGAGCGCGAGGAAAGACGCAAGGAAGAATTTGTTATCGAACGTGAGATATCAGCCGTTCCGTTTAGGGCCGTCATCATGCCTTGGACCAAGAATGCCGAGACAGAAAGGTATCTCCGTCGTGCCGTGCTCGTGGCACTGCTCTTCTGTTTTTTCTTCGGTTCTCTTATTCCAATGATAGAGTTGCCGGTTGTGGATCGGTCGGTCGAGGTGGTTGAGATTCCGGAACGCCTGGCGAAACTGGTCAAAAAAGAGCCGCTGATACCGGCGCCACGGCCAAAACCGGAGCCGAAGATAACCGCGGAGGAGCCTCAAGAGCTTCCCATAGAAAAAGACAAACCGCAACCGGAGAAGCCGAAGACGGAGAAACCGAAGAAGGCGGCACCACCGGCTTCGGAACCCGTAAAAGTGGCGGGTGGTGGAAATGGAAAGGCAACCGCACGCAAAAAAGCCGAGCGGGTCGGTGTTTTGGCATTCAAAAAGACTTTCGCCGATCTGATGGAGGAAACACCGATCGCCAAACTCGGCACAGAAGCCCGCTTGAGCAAGGAAACCCCGCGGGTGGCCGGGCAGGCGGTGGCGCAACGCTCGTTGGTCGCCATGCAGGCCAAGGGTGGCAGCAGCGGCGGCATTAGCAATGCCGCGGTCAGCCGAAATGTTGGCAGCGGCAATGCCAATCGCCTCGGCGGCGGTGGTATCGGCAGAGGTGGCGGCAGTGGCAACGGTGCCGGTTTTAGCCGCGTGGAAAGCTCCCTGGCCGACATTGTGGAATCGTCCAGACCCACGAGCGACGGTCCTGCTCTCGGGCGCACCGACGAAGAGATACAGATCGTTTTCGATCGATACAAAGCTGCCCTCTATCGCATATACAACCGAGAGCTTCGCAAGGACCCGACACTGCGGGGGAAGATGTTGTTGAAAATCAGCATCGAAACGAATGGTTCGGTGTCTCTTTGCGTGGTGGAGTCGACCGATTTGGGTTCTCCGGAATTGGTGTCCATGATTGTAGAACGCATCAAAAGGTTCAACTTCGGTCCCAAGGAGGGCGTCCCCCAGATCACCATCTTGTACCCGATCGACTTCCTTCCGGCCGCATAGTTAGGGGGAAGGGTGAAGATTGGATGAGAGGGAACGGGTGGATGCGGCTTCCAAAATCGCGCGTGAGATAATTAAATACCCGGCTGCTGCCGGTCCAGGAGGAACGTCATGGGAATCTATTCATTGCTGGCATTTTTCCAAAAGGGCGGGATGTTCATGTATCCCATTCTGCTCGTATTCTTAACGGGCATGGCCATTGCGGTTGAGCGATGGTTTCAATTGAACCGTGTTCGCAGCGTCAACAGTAAAACGTGGGGGACGCTCTACCCCATGCTGACGAAAGGCGAATTCGACAAAGTGAAGGCAGTCGTTTCCAAGGACAAATCCACCATTGCCCGGATGCTCGGCATGGGGCTGGCACGTCAGGGTGCGATCCGACGTCGCGAGGACATCGAAATCGCCATGGAAGAGAGCATGATGGAGATCATTCCGCAGTTGGAGAAGCGCACGCCCTATGTGGCGCTGCTCTCGAACATCGCCACCTTGCTGGGTCTGCTGGGCACCATCATGGGGTTGATCCAGGCATTCACGGCGGTGGCCAATGCGAACCCGGCCGAAAAAGCCGATCTGCTGTCCGCCAGTATATCCGTGGCGATGAATACTACCGCCTTCGGTCTGATGTCGGCGATCCCCTTGTTGCTCCTGCACGCCAAACTGACATCGACCACGGGGCAGATTGTTGACAGCCTGGAGATGGCATCGGTCAAGGCACTGAACAGCATCTCTCAATTCAACCGGCGTCATCTTGGCATTAACGCGGTCCCTGCGGACGCAAATCAATAGGTCCACAGCAACAAACCGCTGAAGGAAACGGCCGCATAGCGGCCGTGTTCAAAACGCCGCCGACCCTGCGTTTCTATTTAACTATGTTTTTTTGGCTCAACGAAAGGAGGAAACGATGAGAAGGAGATGTTTGATTTTCGGTTTGGTCACGATTTTCGCTTTTGCTTTTCTGACGGTTTCATGCGCCAAGAAGAATATGGTGCAAAAGAGCGATCCGGAGGTTATCGGGACAGAGGAACAAATGACCGTAAGCATTGTACCGGAAGAACCGCCCCAGACGTCTGCCGTAACTCTCGATGCCAACGGCTATGAATTTGACGACGAGAATATCCAGTTCGAATTCAACAGCGCGGTATTGACGGAGCGGGCCCAGAGCTCGCTGACCAACAAAGCCCAGTATCTTCTCTTCCACCCGGATGTGCCGGTCACCATAGAGGGTCACTGCGATGACCGGGGTACGGATGCCTATAACATAGCGTTGGGCGAAAGGCGCGCCGAGTCGGTCAAGATGTTTTTGGTTGACCTGGGCATCGGTGCCGATCGACTCTCAACGATTAGTTATGGTGAAGAGCGGCCCATCGACAGGGGGCATAATGAGACGGCATGGGCCAAAAACCGCCGGGCCCAATTTGTCAAATACTGATCGATCGAGAGAGGCGGGTGGACGGCGCCCGTCTCCGTCATGTCCATGGTGACAGGGGTGTCTGTTGCCCGCCGCACGAACATACGCAAGGAACTACGAGTTTGGGAAAGACATCTGTATACCTACACGGCGTGCGTACTCTCCCAAAGACTCTCCAATGGGCAGCCGAGGGTGGCTTCAATCCGGTCGGCCAGCCGAAAGGCAGTCTCTAACCATCGGCCATAAGAATACCGCCGATCCCACCTGATAGCCCCCAGAAAAGAGCCGCCAGAGCCACGAAAGCTGTACTCACGCCTTTCATATGATCTCCTTTTCCAGGATGAGATTAAGCGAAAAGCTTCCTTTTGAACCCCTCTTCTGGCATGGTAGTTTACGTAAAAATTTTGGTTTTAGGGTCACGGTAAGAAAAAATTTACCCACGATCTTTTACGGCGCAGCATC
>JARROL010000075.1:0-10880 GCA_037383965.1 Desulfobacterales bacterium
GCAGGCCCATCTTTTGGATGAGATTATCGCCATTTCCGACACGGCTGCCATGCGCCAGGCTTTCTGCGGAATCGAAGGGCCATCTCGATTGGCAGCAGGTCAGTCCCGGCGGGCGCTGCGTCGTTTTGCGGACAGCCTGGTCTTTATCCTGCAACGACTGTTGAACGAAATCCAAGAGCACACGGCTTTTATCATTGCCGATGACAGTGCCGATGAAGCCGAAAACGCGCGGCTTTACAAAATAATGGAGACCGTCGACCGGGGTCAAAAACTTCTGAATGAGCTCAGGCATTATGCCGGCGGGAGTGCGCCGTTTGTGAAAAGAATCGGTGCTGAAAATCTGGCCGAAATCATACGGGTTACCTGCTTCGGCAGACGTAAAGACATTCGGTGTCGCCTGAACATCGACCCGAACTTGGCCGATATCGAGATGGATGGGGGATGGTTGTATACCATCCTTCGGAGGCTGTACGACAATGCAGCGGAAGCCATGCCGAAAGGCGGCGACCTATTTATAGGGGCTGAAAACCACAAGGGGTGCCCAAGCCGGCAGCAAGAAGAAATAGGGAACGACAAGCCTTATATCCGATTGAAATTCAGGGATACAGGACAGGGGATTGTACCGGAAATATTAACGCGTATTTTCGATCCTTTTTACACCACCAAACCTTCAAAAATCCACAGCGGACTCGGTCTTTCAGTAGTAGACGGCCTGCTGCAGACAACCGGCGGCCGCATCCGCGTCGATTCCAAACCAGGCCAGGGGACAACCTTCACTATAGATCTGCCGGCGGCAGAGAGTTCTGGGGGACTCTTAAACACCATTTCTGGTGAGGTATATAAGGCACGGGAACACGTCGTTCAGAGAGCAATCAAAGCCTAATTTCGGTTTTGAGCGGCAATGCCGCGTTTCATGAAATCGTTTACGATTTCATTTTTAGTACACCTTTGAAAACCCGGTGAACTGATCGAAGTCCGGGTTCATCTTCAGGCCGAATGCATCCTTGCCGTTGAATCGGAATTCGATGTGTGAGGGGTCGATGGTGCCGTCAGCGGTGGCGTTCTGTTGGATTTTGAAATAGACCGTGGCGGTCATTTCTTCCGCGTCATAGTAGACATTGACCGGAACCGGAGGTGGTTGAACCTCGGTTTCCGGTACAGGAAGACCGAAGTTGTATACCTGCCCAGGGCCGTAACCCGAAGATCGACCGATTCGCCAGTTCGTGACGGTTTCCACCTCAGATCGTTCCATCTGCTTGTCGAATTGAAATTTCAGCGTGAAGGTTTTCGAAGCATTGGCCGATTGAAGATAGGCGTCCAGTGATGATACCGGTGTTTTGGCCGGCATGTAGTACTGAAATGGTTTCTGCCATGTCTGGAGCTCTGTCTTTCAGATCGCTCACGATTTCCGTAGCCTCATCGATCTGTCCCAGGTCCGCATGCGCATACCCCATCTCGGCATAGGCGGCATAAAAGTCCTTGTTTAGACGGATAGCGGCTTCAAAGTGCCCGATGGCTTCCTCGTAACGGCCCTGCCGGCTGGCATTCAATCCCAGGCCATAATGCCCGTCCGGTTTTAGCAGCTCCATCCTGAGCACTTTATTGAATTGGTTGTCAGCATCTGAATACCGACCCATGTTCATGTAGGCTTGCCCGAGGGCAAACCTGTTTTCGGCACTCGGCCACAGGTTGACGGCTTTTTTGTATTCGTCTGCCGCCTCTGAAAATCGCTCTTCGGAAAAGTAGAGATTACCGAGTTTCAGGTGGGAATCGTCCCGGTTGGGGTTGAGCCGTATTGCGGTTTGATAAGCTTTTACTGCATTTTTGGGATCGTCGAGTGCCTGGTAGGCATCTGCCATGTAGTGGGCGGCATCGATGGAATAAGAGGACTGGGGAGCCAATCCGATGGCGCGTTGAAACTCTTTGACTGCGCCTTTGAAGTCTTTGCGCATGAAAAGGTCGATGCCGCGGGTCAGGGCGGTGTTACCCAGGCTTTCCAGCTGTGCCGGTTGCTGCAGAGTGGGAGAGAAGATGTCAGTGTTAATCGCACTGTCGCCGAAGAGCATCACAAGACCTTGACTATTCGTCGTCTGAGGGCGAACCTCTTAATCCTGCGGCGAGGTTCTCGTTGATCCGGATGACAATATTGAGTTTGTCCGGCGATGGAGAAGCCAGGGTCTCGAAAATGCGGCGGTCGATAAACGCGCTCAATTTCAGGATGTCGCTTCGTAGTTGTCTTGGAAGCGGATGGTCATCCTTGGCCAACTCAACCTGAAAGATGGTCCAGATGCGCTGATTGTACTTGAGGGCCTCTTCCAGATTCCGGTTGTGGTCATCAATCTGCCAGTTATCCTGGCACTCTCTGAGTTTGCGGGCCGCTTTGGTAAGCACTGCAGCTTCGATTCCCCGTCCCGGCATGGTCATGTTGTCGACGGATTCATAGCTGCTCATGGCGTTACTGTACATTACCGGTTATCTCCTTTTCGTAAGCGATGAGTTCTGCGGCCAGTTTAAGTGCCTGGTAATATTTACCGTTCAAAATATATTCGTTGATCTGGTCGACCAATCCCGTGAGTCGGGGCGCCGCCTTAAGGAGGGGGCGGACCAGCTTCCAATAGCTTTCGTGATGGGTCGCCAGATTTTCCGTGTCGATGTACATGAGTTGGATGACGAAGTAAATCCGGGCGCAGGGGGTGTCGGCCTCTTTTTCGCTGAGAATGTCCTTTTCCCGCAGTACCGGCACGTTGTTCTCGACAATCAGCTCCGCTGATTGGCGGCTGCCGTTTTTAACGACTGCGCCGCCAACTAACATTCTTTCTCCGGGTTTGAGTGTAATTTTAAGCGCCATTGTTTTCTTAATGAAGTCGGATCTTTTTTTGAAGTATTTGTTGGAACCATTAAGTTTGTCGTCATTGGCTCCACATTGTCGGCTGATACTACTCAGATTTGTTCGGCATGCTGGACAGGAGGGGGCTAACCCCCCTCCTGGATTTAGGCGTAATGATTGTTAAATGCTTTCTCATTTAACTTAGAACAATCTCAGAACCGACTGAGCTGCCTGGGAGGCCAAGCTCAGTGAAGTCGTGCCCAGGGCCTGCCGCGTTTGCAGCATCAGCATGTTGGCGCCTTCCTCGTTCATGTCGGCGATGGTGAGATTGACGGCACCGTCTTCCAACGTGTTGATCATTTTTTCGGTGAAGTCTTGGCGGACAGTGACAACATTCAGATTGCTTGACATTGTCTTCGCTTCCGACCGTAAAGTAGACGTTGCGGCGTCCAATTCGGCAATAACTTGATCATTTATGATGGTTCCATCGTCATCGGTCCAATTAGCTCCCGTCTGGTCCGAGATAAGTAATCCAGCACTCCAGGTTGCATCGAATCCCTGGAGGGTGATTTGGATAGTGCCATCTTCGTCAAATTTGACTACCAAATCATAATTGTTGAGGAAGTTAACTCCCTTATAACCCGAATCCTCCGCCAGAAAATCTACCTGAGCCATAAGAGCCATGAATTGATCCCTCAGATCATCACGCTCAGTATTTCCTACAGACATGGAAAGCGCCGATTGGGCAGTCGCTTTGGCTGAAGCGATAACATCTAAAATCGCTTCAATGCCATTGTTGGCTGCCTTGATGGTTTGGATTGCTTCGCCCATGTCATCCTTGCGGAAGGCCAGATCGTTGGCGCGCTGCTCATGGCTCTGGGCCGCAAAGAAGTTGATGGGGTCATCCAGGGCGGTCTGAACACGTTTGCCGGTGGACAGGCGGCTCTGGGTTAAGTCCATCGCCTTGCTGGTTTGCTGCAGCGAAAAAAGATTCGACCGCATTGCTGATGTTAAGGTAATGTCCATGATGTTTCTCCCTTCCTAGGTGTTGGTTGTACCGGCCTCCTGCCGGCATTTCGTTTTATCGCTTTTTCTCAGGGCAATAAATGGTCAGGTTCGGTTGAGGCCTCCGTTTTGGACCGTTATCCTGCCTTCACAGTCCATTATCGGGCCAGGCATGCAGAACTTGAGGAAATTTTGAATTTTGGGGTTTTCAAGATTGTGCCGGAGCGACTGTCAATATTGAATTGGCAAGGTGACGAACTTTATTGTTTGCTGATGACACTGTCATTCTGAAAATATTTTTGTAGTACAATCGAGGTATCGCTTTTTGCAAAGTCATTAAAAATTGCAAAATGCGAAATATCAATATAGAGTGTCTATAAAATGCAATACATTAGATTACAATACGTTAAGGGCTTTTCGGCACGGTTTCTAACTCCTCTTATCTAACGCACACATAGTGAACTTCCAATTGGCGACATCGAAGATTTATGAGGCGAATCACAAAAAAACAATTAAAATACAACTAAATAGGATTTAATTTTCAAATTGATTCTTCACATAACGGGTAGTCGACAATCTGTATTTTTGCATTTTGCAAACTATTGACCCCATTGAACCCCAATATCAAAGGTCCTTTTTGGGTCTTCGCATACGGTGGTTGCCCACACCGTAAGAAATCTTGCTTACCGGCAAATGGATTCGAATGAGTGTCAATACCAAAATGTGGTGTATGGAATTTCTTCGTGTGAACACATCTTGTCTTTTCTCTCCTTAGACCCTTTAAGCCGTAAAAATAGACGTATCGTCAGCGCGTTAAAGCATTGGGTCATGGCATACTCCTTGCTCTGACCCGATGGCTGCACCGGCTCGACCTTGCGACTAACAGATACAAGGAGGAGGGTAATTTGCTGAATATAGCTGCTGAAGATGCCTTTGCCGTGGAAGAAGAGACCCAACCGTGTGAGTGCCGCACCGCCGAAGACGACTGCAGGCCCGAGGGGTTTCTGGGCATAATCGGCGGGAGTACAAAAATGCGGCAGGTTTTTGAGCTGATTCGACGGGTAGCTGACTCAGACAGCACCATTTTAATCAGCGGGGAAACCGGCACGGGCAAGGGTCTGGCGGCCAGGGCCATTCACTGCTGCTCCCACCGCAAGGACAAGCCCTTTATCTCCATCAATTGCGGCGCCATCCCCGAAAACCTGCTTGAAAGCGAGCTGTTCGGTCACGTAAAAGGGTCTTTCACCGGTGCGACGGCCAACAAGGTCGGAAAATTCGAGCGGGCGCACGGCGGCACGATTTTCCTGGACGAAATCGGAGACATGAGCCCGGAACTCCAGGTTAAACTATTGAAAGTCCTGGAAGAGGGCGAATTCGAGCCGGTCGGCGGCACCCGGACCATCAAGGTCGACGTGCGCATCATAGCCGCCACCCACCGGGACCTCGACGAGGAAGTTCAAAAAGGGACCTTTCGGGAGGATCTTTTCTACCGCTTGTTCGTAATCCCCATGCAACTGCCGGCGCTGCGGCATCGCCGAACGGACATTCCACTGCTGGTGGCCGAGTTCCTGAAAAGCTTCAACGGCAAGAACAACCGACAAATCGAAGGACTGACCGAAGAGGCCCTTCACATCCTGATGAATCATTCCTGGCCGGGAAACGTCAGGGAACTGAAGAACATGATCGAAAGAATCGTCGTCCTCAAAGGGGAAGGCCGCATTACCGCCAGGGATTTACCCGCTAAGATAAAAGACACGTCAGCCAACCCGTCGATGCCGGCGGTTGAAATTACCGACGAGGGTATATCCTTGAACAGTGCCGTCACCGAGTTCGAAAAAGCACTGATCGTTCAAACCCTGGAAAAAACAAAGTGGGTCAAAAACCAGGCGGCCAAACTCCTGCAGCTCAACCGCACCACCCTCGTCGAGAAGATCAAACGTCACCGGCTCGAACCCGTATCGATATGACTACTGAAGGGTTCAAGGATTCTGGGATTCCAAGGTTCAAGTGACTTGATAAAATCGCATACGATCTTATCAAATTCCTCCATGGCGGGATTTTGACGGTCAAAGCCAAACCATTTAAGTTAGATTATAGTCTTTCAGGTCAGTAATTCTTTTCGGAGGTTTTTTCTTCTCGCTTGAACCCTCGAATCCCAGAATCCTTGAACCCTGATGGAATTGTTATCGTTTTCGGATTTGCCTAAAAGTTTTTTCTCTTTCCCCCTCAACAACACCCCTTCGCATCCCTCCTGCTCTCCGGTGGCCTCGGCAGCCCTGCAGGCGTCAAAGACCTGACGTGAACAGCGGCGATATTTGACGACGTATCGGCCTTTAAATGCTGTGTCTGGAGAGGTGAACTGCTAAAGAAATTAAGGGGTGCCGCATTGTCCGGCCTCCAGTACCGTGGGTAACAAGGACAGCCGACATGAGAGGAAAGGCGAACCGACTTTTTCTTGAATCGCGCTGAAGCCGTGTTCATACACCAATACAGATGGCACGAAACTTGAAGATGTTACTGGCCGTTGCCGGCTGTCTGGGAGAGGTAACGTTATCTCCCGAAGTGTTTTTGCTGCGGCGTCCGGTTCGGTAAGAGTCTCGTGCCCATGATGTGTCGGATGGTTTAACCGAATGCAGACACAATCTATTTTGATTGTCGAGGATGATCCCGATGTGCGGGCCATGCTGACGCGTACGCTCGGCTGCAGCGGTTATGCCGTCGACAGCGCGGTCGATGGTGCGGAGGCGCTCGACAAGTTCAGAGACAACCGTTTCAATCTGGTCATCACCGACGTGCGGCTTCCACGGATGAACGGTTTGCAGGTACTCGGTGAGATCAAGCAGGCCGAGCCGCAGGTTCCGGTCATTGTCATTACCGGTTACGGTTCGGTGCAGAACGCGGTCGAGGCCATGCAGGGCGGGGCGAGCGACTACCTTCTCAAGCCATTTTCAAACGAGACGCTTCAGGCCGCCATCGGCCGGGCCGGGCTCGTGCCGCAGGAAGGGTCCCCGGCGCGGCCGGTTCATGGAACGCTTGCGGCCGAGAGGCGCATCGTCACCCGGGACCCTCAGTTTCTGAGTCTCTTGAAAGTGGCCGAGAACATCGCCGCCAGTTCCGCCACCGTGCTCGTTCAAGGCGAAAGCGGAACCGGCAAAGAGCTTCTGGCGCGCTTCATTCACGAGCGGGGCGGTCGCAGAGACGAACCGTATGTAGCGGTCAACTGCGCTGCGCTGCCGGACACGCTTGCGGAGAGTGAACTTTTCGGGCACGAAAAAGGGGCGTTCACCGGCGCCGTTTCCAGGAAGACCGGCAAATTTGAAGCCGCCGGGCGCGGGACGATCGTCCTGGATGAAATCAGCGAAATGTCACCGCCCCTGCAAGCCAAGCTACTGCGCGTCCTGCAGGAACGGCAGATCGACCGCATCGGCAGCGACCGGCCGGTGTCGATGGAGGCCCGGGTGATCGCCGTCAGCAACATCGATCTCAAGGATGCCGTGGCGGCGGGCAAATTCCGCGAGGACCTTTTTTACCGCGTCAACGTCGTGCCGTTGACGATTCCGCCCTTGAGGGAGCGAAGAGATGATATCCAACTGCTGGTGCGTCATTTCTGTGAAAAATTCGGACAGATGAACGGCAGGCAAGCGGAGGTCTCCGCGGCGGCGATGGACCGATTGCTGAGACACAGCTGGCCGGGAAACATTCGCGAGTTGGAAAACACCATCGAACGCGCGGTTCTGATGGGTACGGGCACCGAAATCGCACCGCAAGACCTGATTCTGGGCTGTGAGCAAGTGACGGCGGGCTCTGCCCAGAGCGCACACGTTTGCGCAGGCGTAACGGTAAGAGACATGGAACGGAAACTGATCATGACCACGCTGCAGGCGGTTAACGAGAGCCGGTCACAGGCTGCCGAGATGCTCGGAATCAGTATCCGCACCCTGCGCAACAAGCTCAAGGAATACCGGGAGGCGAATGACGAAGGTTGCCGCCGTGCCGGTTGACGGAACGGCCGCGGCCAATTAAAAAATCCCTGGTACGAATTTTGCTTTGTAGCGGTCAGCCTGAATCGAGGAGGATATCCATGGAAACGTTTAAACTGTGCGGCGGTTCGATCGAACTGTTGAGCCGCGCCCTTGACGTGCGGTCGTCGAATCACAATGTCATCGTTTCGAACATCGCCAACGCCGACACGCCCAACTACAAGGCATTTCATGTCGAGGTCGAGAAGGAAATGGAAAAATTTGCCGCCGGCCCAGACCGCCTGCAGATGCGGCGCACCCAGCCGGCTCACATGCCCGTGGCGGCCGTCTCAGAAGTTCGCGGCACCGCACGGGTTAGCGACACTCCGCAGTTCAGCTTGCGGGGGGACGGCAACACGGTCGACATCGACCGGTCGATGGCCGACCTGGCGGAGAACAACCTTTTGTACAACGCGGCCGCCCAGATCATCCAGCAGAAGTTTCAAGCACTGAAGTCCGCCATCCTCGGCGGCAACGGAGGGAAGTAATTATGGACTTTTTTGGCTCGCTTCACACCAGTTCAACGGGGCTCGCCGCGCAGCGTCTGCGGATGAACCTCATTTCCAGCAACCTGGCCAACATCAACACCACGCGCACGGCCGAGGGCGGACCTTACCGGCGCAAGGACGCCGTCTTTGCAGCGGTCCAGACGCACCGCTCCTTTAAAAGGGCCCTGGATGATGCCCGGGGAGGCGAACGCGCCGAGGTCGAGATTGCCGGGGTGGTGGAAGACTCGGATCCCTTTCAAAAGAAATATGACCCGCGCCACCCGGACGCCGATAAGATGGGCTACGTGCTGGTTCCCAAAATCAACTTGATGGAAGAAATGGTCAACATGATCACGGCCACCCGCAGCTACGAGGCCAACGTGACCGCCATAAAGGCCACCAAAAACATGGCGCTGAAAGCGCTCGAGATAGGTCGCTAGAAATGAAAATTGAACCCGTCGAATCCGTTCCCTTCACCCGGTCGATGTCTGCCGCGGCTCCACCGCCTGGCACTGCTTCTGCTGCGCCTTCTTTCGGAGAGGCCATGCGGGAGGTGTTCGAATCAACCAACCGGCTCCAAGAGAAGGCCGACAACGAAATCCAGGCACTTGCCCTCGGCAAGAACGGCGATCTTCACAAGACCATGATCGCCATGGAAGAAGCCGACGTATCGTTTCAATTGCTGATGCAGATACGCAACAAGATCGTTGCCGCCTACCAGGAAATCATGCGGATGCAGATTTAATCGGTTGTCGAGAAGGAGAGCAGTAGATGGCAGTGAACAACGCGGGTCTTCAAATCAGGAACCTGCTGGCGAGCCTCAGTCCGGCCAAGAAAATTTCCCTGGCCGTCATGATCATCGGTACGATCGCCGGCTTTGTCCTCTTGATGACCTGGACCGGAAAGCCGGATTTCCGCAATCTCTATGCCAACCTGGCGCCGGAGGATGCCGGCGAGATCCTGAATTACCTGAAGGAGCAAAATATTCCGTATCGGGTCACCGAAAACGGCGCCGGCATCGAGGTTCCCCGAGACCGCGTCCACGAATGCCGAATGTCATTGGCCTCGAAGGGGTTGCCCCAAGGCGGCGGGATCGGGTTCGAGGTTTTCGACAACACCAAGCTCGGCATGACCGAGTTCGTCCAAAACGTCAATTACCAGCGCGCCCTGCAGGGTGAATTGTCACGCACGATCAACCGCATTGCGGAAGTGGAGAGTTCCCGGGTTCACATCGTCATGCCGACCAAGTCGCTGTTTATCGAGCAGGAAGAGTTGGCAACTGCATCGGTGGTGTTGAAACTGCGGCGGGGAAAATGGTTGACAGGCGATCAGGTTCAGAGCGTCGTGCACCTGGTTTCCTCGAGCGTGGCGCGACTCAAGCCCGAAAACGTCACCGTGGTGGACACCTCGGGCAAACTGCTGGCCGGTTTTTCGGACCGTTCGGAGACGACGCGGCTCAGTTCCGACCAGCTCGAATACCAGGAAAGCCTGGAACGCAGTCTGGAGGAACGCATCAAGTCGATGCTCGAAAAAGCACTCGGCAGGGACACGGCCATCGTCAGACTCTCCGCCGCCCTCGATTTCAAACGCCAGGAAATGACCGAAGAGCGTTTTTATCCCGATAACCGGGTCATCCGCAGCGAGCAGATGCTGCAGGAAAAATCGGGTGAACCGGCGGCGATTCCGGCCGGTATTCCGGGGGTGAGATCAAACGTTGCCAAGAATGCTTCGGGCACCGGCAGCGGAAACTCCGAATTCGAGAAGAACGATCGCACGGTCAATTACGAAATCGGCAAACTCACCAGTCACACGATTGAACCCGTGGCGCGTCTCAAACGTGTATCGGTGGCTGTGATCGTCGACGGGACTTATCGACAGCCGGAAAAACCGGCCACCGGACGCGAGGCGACATACATTCCCCGGACCGCCGAAGAAATGGCACAACTGGAGAAAATCGTGAAAGGTGCCATTAATTTCGATGCCGACCGTGGCGATACCGTCGAGGTCGTCAATATTCCCTTCCAGACCGAAAAGGTGGCAGACCTGCCGGAAGACAATACGCCCCCCACCTGGGCCGAGCGGTTGCAACCGTACGCCGGAACGCTCAAGTACACGCTTCTCGGAATATTTTTGTTGTTTTCCTTTATGTTCGTGGTGCGGCCGATAACCAAATGGTTGACTTCCGGCAGCACCGGCGATGTCGAACTCCTGCAGCAACTGCCGAAAACCGTCGGCGAAATCGAACGCGAATTCGGAGGGGCCAAGACCGCCATGCCATATCGGGACGAAATAAACCGCTTGCTGACGGCCGAGGGGGATATCTCAACGGACGTGATGCGCGACTGGATGAAAGAAAGTTAGCCGCATGGATGCGAGAAATCTACCTGGCCCACTGAAGGTCGCCATTCTGATCCAGGCTCTGGACCAAGGGGCTGCGCAGAGGGTCATCGGCGGCCTGAGCGATAAGGAACGTAAGCTCATTCACAGCCACTTGAACCAGATGGGGCCGGTGGCGCCGGTCCTGATCGAGAAAGTCGCCCG
>JARROL010000076.1:0-19753 GCA_037383965.1 Desulfobacterales bacterium
CCGATTAAGCACAACTCATAAATTTTAATTTAATATTACAACTATATGTAATTTTTGCATATTTTTGATCCTCTATTCCTCGTCTCCAGAAAAATTGATGATTCCATCGGGATTCAAATGAGCCGAGGAGTAAAAAATCGAGAATATGTATAAATTACATATAGTTGAAATATTAAACAAAGATTTATGAGTTGTGCTTAGAGGGTTATTGGGAAGCCAGGAAACAGAAAGGATGTTGCGTTAATGACGATATTCGGCATGGTATGGCAGAAAAATCTGCAGGTGAATTATTACGAGGTCCTCACGTTTAATCCTCGTAGTTTCCATCCGGGCCGTTGGTCGATTGGATGGACCGGGCTCGGCTGACGATCTTTTCCGGTATCCATTCCGCCGGATCCTCGATTCTCTCGGCCTTGTGACCTGGATCATAACTCGCGGACGCCAGAATTGTTTGAACGGCCAGAGGGGCCGTTTCAGCCGCATTGAAAACATTGACCATAAGATGGTACGCGAAGTCTTCGACCCGCCGAACCATGCGCTCCCGGATATCCAGAGGCTGACCGAGGAGCTTGTTTTCGAAAGGCAGGTTGAGTTTTTTAAAGTTACCGGCCTTGAGACCGTTGGCCTGCGCATAGGCGACCATCTGACGCCACATGTCTTCAGTGACCCCCTGGCCTTCAACTTTTACAAAATTGCCCTGCTCATCGAGCAGGGCGTTGCCGTAGTCATTGACCTCCAGTCCCCAGGAAATCATTTGCAGGGCGGTGGCCACGTTGGCCTTGGTGGTCCGAGTATTGCCGGCAATCTGCTTGAGGCGTTCCGTGCTGTTGCCGGAGGTGCCGTGCTGGGCGCCGGATACGTCGTATTTGGCGAGCGCAGTATGAATCTGCCGGGTCAAATCGACTTGAATACCCTGTGCGCTGGCCTCGATTCCATGAGTAGTGCCGTTGTTCAAGGCGATCCAGTCCGGGAAGATGTCATTGGCATTCAGCCCCTGAATGAGAAAAAGGGCTTCCGATACAGTAGATAGACCCTCCTTCCCCTTAATTTCGCCAACTTCGGTTTCGAGCCCCGCCCAATCCGGTACGCACCGATTGAGCGCGATGCTGGCGAGCAGGTTCTGGTCGTCGGGCAGGTGGGAGGCATCGATGGCGATCGAGGTTACCCCGGCTTCGAAAAGCGTCGGGATCTCGATTTCTGCCGCCGCGATATCGGTGTCGCTTTTAATGCCGTAATGGTCGGCGTGGACGGCAACCGGTACCGTAATGCCCAGTTCGTTGCAGGCGGCATCCACCTGACGGGCGATGTTCCAATAATTAACGGCGCAATAGGCGCTGGCGCCGCCTTCTGATTTTGCGATTTCGACGATGAGGGCCGCATTGGCTCTTTGAGCGGCGCGCAGTACGCCCCGGATGACAATAGAGCTTCGTCCATTGGCGGCCATGGCGATTGCCCGGCCCTTGGCCAGCATTGAACGGTCGATGAATTTGCCACTCACGATGAGGGCTCTCGAGTTGGGAAAGAGACGCGCAATGGTAGGGGGACGACCGATGCGCAGGGCTTCTTCGAAATCTTTGGCGGAAAAATTTTCCATTTAAAAAATCCTTTATTATCGATTAGATATTTATATAAGTTCAACAATTACAACAAGAATTTAGGGGGGAGAGCCAGCGCCGTATTGTTCGGTGTCCGATCGCCATGCGGGGGATCGCGTCACGGTTCCGGAGGCGTCGATTGGGTGCGTATGCCGGTCAGGATTTCTGTGATTTCCGATTCATATGATGCCGGTGCATAAAGGTCACCCCATCCTTTTTGAAGCTGAAACAGTCCATCATAAGCCGTGTCGTGAAACGAGCGTATCCGATGGGGAATGTGTTGTTCAATGAGAATGGATTCCACTACCTGGGCTTCCACGAGGCTCTCCAGGGTCGCTATTTTGACAAATTCACTGGTGATGTGAGGGACCATGACGGCAAGGTTCTCAGGAGTCCTCCGCCGCAGAAATCCGACGGGTCATCCGGCTTATTGGGTGGCGCCGCCCAGCGGCGGCGGTCTTTAGGGGGTCGTCGATGTCGATTTTTGTCTGGTCTTGTTTTCTTGGCCGACCCTGGCGTTGTAGTTCTCTACATCAGTAAAAAATTCTTTTCGCTTCCGGTCGTGCTCTTGTAATTTTGCGTTCAACTTGCGGACGCTTTCGTTATACTGGTCCGCATCGGCCCTGTTCTTGACGGTTTTTTTAATGTCATTCAGATGGGCATTTTCTTTCAAGAGCGCTTCGTACTCGCTGGCCAATTCGGCTTTTCTTTGATCCAGCGCTTTTAACTGTTTGTCGAAATCAAGTGATTTGCCGACATCGCGCGTTTCGCTCGACACGGTTTCATCTGCACCCGGTTCGTCGGCAGGGTCAATTTTGGTCTGAGACGCTTTTGCGGGTTCGGTCTGCCGATATTCTTCGTATTCTCGGACTTGTTGTCTCTGATCGGCAGGCACTTGATTATAATCGTCCGTAAAATGGACATGGCCCTTTTCATCCACGTACTTGTAGAACTCTGCCGAAGCTGCGCCCGTGAATACCAAAAAAACAAGCGGGATGATGATTTTTAAATAGTACATAAAAAATAACTTCCTTTCAGGAGCTTATGAAATAAACATAAAGTAATAATTTAAAAATTTGGCATGTGGTGGCCGAGATCGGTCGGCAACATACAAGTAGACTTTCAAATACACTATAATTTAGCATATCGGCGCCTGTTTTGCAAATATTCTCGGGTGCATGAGGCCGGCAGCCCTTCATTTCCGGTTATGGCTGCTATTCTATTTTACTGCGGCCTGTGATATGTTTCTTTGTCTTTGAAGTAAAGGATAGAGCTCGTATTCTCCGGCACGCTCAGCCGTGAGATTGGAACACGACAGGCCGATACATCCACCATGATGGACGTCGATTCGGGGAGAGGCAACGATGTTGACCGAAAAAGAAAAGATGGAAACGTTGAGTCGATTGGTCATTCAATTGAATCGGGTCAGCGACCTCGACATCCTTATGGAGCATATTCTTACCCAGGCCCGGCGCTTTGTGAACGCGGATGCGGGGTCGATTTACATTGCTGAAGACAAAATCCTGAAGTTTACGTATACCCAAAATGACACCTTACAGAAACGGCTCTCGAAGGGTGAAAAACTGATTTATTCGACCTTTTCCCTGCCAATTAACGAGCAGAGTATTGCCGGGTACGTCGCCTCGACGGGAAAGCCTCTGAATATCGCTCATGTTTATGAAATCGAAGCGACCGCGCCGTACAATTTCAGCAAAGAATTCGATGAGGCGTCTCGCTACGCCACCCGCAGCGCGCTGACCATTCCCCTGAAATCCGCCAATAAATCAATCCTGGGAATCCTGCAAATTATCAATGCTCAGGATGACGATAAGAACGTCATCCCCTTTTCCGAAAAAGACGAAAAAATGATGCTGCAATTTGCCAGTATTGCCGCCGTGGCATTGGAGCGTGCCCAGATGATGCGTGCCATCATCCTGAGGATGATCCGCATGGCTGAACTGCGGGATCCGAAGGAAACCGGCGCCCATGTCAATCGCGTCGGTGGCTTTGCGGTCGAAATTTATGAGAAATGGGCTACCCTGCGCAATTTACCGCAGAGAGAAATCGATTTGAATCGTGATGTGCTCCGCATGGCGGCCATGCTTCACGATGTCGGCAAGGTTGCCATTTCGGATTTGATTCTCAAAAAACCGGGTCGTTTCAACAGCGATGAATACGAGATAATGAAACAGCACACGGCGCTGGGGGCACAATTGTTCCTGGGACGGCAATCTGAATTCGATGACGCCGCTTCACAGGTTGCCCTGACACACCACGAAAAGTGGGATGGATCGGGATATCCCGGCCATATCGATCTGGTCAGCGGCTTGCCGCTCAGCGGTCATACCGATCCTGCCGGCCGGCCCCGGGGCAAGAGGGGGACCGAAATTCCCCTGTTTGGCAGAATCGTCGCCCTGGCCGATGTCTACGATGCCCTTTCCTCGGCCCGGATTTACAAGGACGCCTGGGACGAAGCCGATGTTCTGACCACTTTGGAAAATGATGCCGGTTCACACTTCGACCCTGAACTCGTTGACATATTCTTTTCAATCATCGACATCATCCGTTCGATACAAACCCGTTACGCGGACGATGCGTGACAACCAATACGAACCGGTGGCGACAGAGGGGGCAAAAGCGATAAAACTTGTATTGCGCCTTGAAAGCGGGCGCTATTTCGTGAATGCCCCGGCATCGTGATATTTCAACTCCGGGTGTCGATCTAACCCTTGAACCGCATGCCGGAATCAGGTATGCACTCAACGGGCCTTCGGCTTTGATTGCCAGCTGTCATTCACCGTTGAACGGAAGGCATCTGGGAATATTTTGGCGGTGTGTATCAGGAAACGGATCATCACAATCGGCGAGATTAGGATCTCATGAAAACAGGCGTAAAACAAATTATCATTCTGCTGGTCGGCGGCCTCCTTTTCGTATGGGGCTGTGCCCCGCGGCCAGTTGTGGTTTCAGCACCCGCTCCTACGGCGGTTTACCCCGGACAAAACACGGTGCTCGAAGCCGATGGGTTATTCGAAGCCCGAAACTACGAAAAAGCCCTCGACTATTACCGACAATACCTGGACCAGTATCCGGACGGACCGGCTGCGGCGACGGTACTGCTGCGCATCGGCACCGTTCAAAACGCTCTGGGCCAATACGCGTCGGCCCGGGATTCGTTCAATCGCTTGCTGGCCGAGTTCCCCGGAAACGATCTTGCGGGTTATGCCAAAGTCGGAATCTTGGCGTCCTATTACGGAGAAGGCTTATACGACAATGCCATTCGGCTCGGCGCGATGATGCTTGAGCAACCGTTGTCCGAAGGCCAAGAGTCCCGCACACACGAAATTCTGGGCGATACGTACGATGTTGATCGAGGACAAGCTGAAGACCGCCATCAACCTGTTGAATACCAGCGAGATCGTTGCCTTGCTGGGGCATGTGCAAGACAGTCTGCCCCGGAGCTATCTGATGTATCAGCTCGGGGTCAACCTGGCCGCAGAAAGCAATTACGATCAAGCCGCTCAGGCCTTCTCGGATTTTCTGGCGGCCTTTCCGGCGCACGAATACAACCAGCAGGCCCGCCGGATGTTGGAAGAACTCTCCGGACGAACCGTCTACAACCAGACCACCATCGGATGTTTGCTGCCGCTCAGCGGTCGGTACAAGGTTTACGGCGACAGGGCGATGAAGGGCGTTGAAATTGCACTGGCCCGATTCAACCAGCAAAGCATCGGTGGCGAGCCCGTCCAGTTGATTGTAAAGGACAGCGGTTCCGATCCCGGTATGTTGACCGTGGCGATCGAGGAGCTTGTCCAGGCACGGGTAGCTGCCATCATCGGTCCGCTCGTCGATGCCGAATATGCGGCCGAGATCGCCCAGAAAAACGGCATCCCCATTGTCACTTTCACCCAGAAAGAAAATATTACGGAGATCGGGGACTGGGTTTTCCGCAATTTTATGACCCCGGAAATGCAAGTAAAACGGATTGTCGGCTATGCCGCCGACATTCTTGGGGCGCGTAACTTCGTCATCCTTTACCCTGAAGAAAAATACGGCGCCACGTTCATGAATCTTTTCTGGGATGAGGTCATTCAGCATGGGGGGCGCGTGGTCGGTGTCGAGTCCTACGATCCGTCTCAGACCGATTTTGCGGAACCGATCAAAAAGCTCGTCGGCCAGTTCTACGACACCCCCTGGGACTTAAAGGACATCGTCCGGCCCCCGCAGGATTCTGATACCACAACCAACGAGGAGCAGGAAATAAGTCGCGGCGACAGGGGGCGAAGGGAAGATGAGGGGCCCGAGGCGATCGTCGATTTCGATGCGATTTTCATCCCCGATGCCCCGGCCAAGGCCGGACTGATCGTTCCCCAGCTGGCCTATTACGATATCGAGGATGTATATCTATTGGGAACGAACTTGTGGCATTCGCCTAAAATGATCGAAATGGCAAGGGATTATGTTCAGGGGGCCATCATGCCCGACGGCTTTTTCCCGGATAGCCAAAATTTGCAGGTCCGGGAGTTCGTCAAGCTGTTCGAGGACACTTACGCTGAGACGCCGGGCGTCATCGAGGCCACGGCCTATGATACCGCCATGATGCTCTTTCAGATTTGTCAACACCCCGACGTGCAATCGAGGACCGCCATCAAAGAGGAACTCCTTAGATTGAGAGATTTTCCCGGCGTTACCGGCTTAACCTCATTCGACGGTCAGCGTGAAGCGCTCAAAGAACTCAGCATGCTCAGAATCGAAGGTGACGGGTTTGTGGAATTGAAATAAAGGGCCGCTTAGGGGCTGCCTATCCGACGCCGTTTCGCAGTGATCCTTGTCCGGTCGCTTCCAGCACTGTGCGCCACAGCTTGCCGCAGGCTGTGACCCGTTTGCGCTTGCCGGCCGAGAGACTCATCGGCACATGCACAAAGAAATTGTTCCAGTGGCTGACCAGCATTCTCGTTTTTCCCGCTATGCCGGCATGCACGGCATCACGCCCCAAAAAACCGCAGAAAACACTGTCGTTGGCGTTGGCCGGCAGGCTTCGGATCATGTAGCTGGGGTCGATGTACTTCAGTGTAATTTCGGCCCCGCGGGATGCGAAATATGCCTTGATCCTGTCGCGTAGAAAAATTCCGATGTCCTTTAGTTTCAGATTTCCGGAGGCATCCCGTTCTTCCTCGCATCCCTCGAACATTTTTTGGCCGAAGCCCTCGGCCACGACGATGACGGCATGGCCTCTGAGTTTCAGCCGTTCTTCGAGGCTTCGCAGGAAGCCTTTCTCACCGTCCAGGTCGACATCGATTTCCGGGATCAGGACAAAATTGACATCTTGTTGAGCAATGGCGGCTGTTGCCGCAATGAATCCGGAATGACGGCCCATCAATTTGATCAACCCTATCCCGTTCGGATAGCCTTTGGCTTCGTTGTGAGCCCCCTGAATAGCCCGGGTGGCCACATCAACGGCCGTATCGAAACCAAATGAGCGCGAGACCATGATAATGTCGTTGTCGATGGTCTTGGGGATACCGATAACGCTGATTTTAAGGCCGCGCTCCTTGATCGCGTCGGCCAGTGCCGAGGCGGCCCTCAGAGTTCCATCACCGCCGATCATAAACAGAATGCCGATGTTCATCCGCTCCAAGCTGTCCACGATTTCATCGACCGACTGCGGTCCCCGTGACGAGCCGAGGATCGAACCGCCGGTGTCCAAAATGTTGGCGACGACCTCCGGGTTCAACGTGATAACGTCATGGCCGTATTTGGGGATGAATCCCTGGAGGCCGTAACGAATTCCAAAAATGTTGCGGACACCGTATCCATAGTAGAGTTGTAGCACGATCGATCGGATGATGTCGTTGAGACCCGGACAGAGACCGCCACAGGTCACCATCGCACACTTGAGCTTGCTGGGATCGAAATAGATTTTTTCCCTGGGGCCGGCCAGCTCGAAAGAGGGGGGGTCGATTCCGGCTTCAATCAGCTGCTTTATTTTGTCGATATCGACGTCCAGTGCCACCCGGTCTGTGTCTGCAACGAAACTGTTGCAGTGTGAAGCGTCGAGCGGCGGTTTGACCGGCGATTGTATTTTCGAGGGCCCCAGAGTGGGTATCCTGGAGTCGATGATGTCGAACTCTTCCATAAGTTGCCTCATCCTAACAGGTATTTTTAACTTTAAATCATAGCTCTTTTTCAGTGAAAAGCCAAACATGCTTTGGCACTGATTGTTAATGAAGACGGAAGCACATCAATGCGCAGGGTCTGCGGACCGACGGCACGTCGTATAGACGACCAACGGCACCGTGTCAACCCGTGTTCGATCGGGTCACTTCGATAAATCCTTTTATCATATATAACCCGATGAACACCTGCTGAAAAATAGTATTGACAACAGAATAGATAGCCTCTATAGTTACCGGTTTAATAATGATCGTTTTATTTAATCGGGCAGGGGGTGCTCTCCTGTCCATTTTATTGTCGGTATTCATTACATTAAACGACTCAAGGGGGTGATTCCAATGATTTGTACAACCGTTCGAGAAGGCAGAGAGTGTCCTTTCATGACCGCAAAGGGCTGTTCCTATAACGGCGGGATTTGCCATGAGACCGTTGAACAATGCAACGGCTGTGGCCGCAAACTGGAAGTTCAGTCCGGCTGGTATTGTGCATCTTGTCCCGATCCGTCTCTCAAATGGAAGGTCGGCAACTGCAACATGGCCACACATGTCAGTTCGACCGCCCTGCAGGCGAGTGCCAAAATTAATCCGCTCAAGGCTTCCAAGCGCCAGAACAAGAAAAAATAAATTACCGGTCTGAGTCAAACCCCGCTCGACGCCTGGGCGGGGTTTTTTTATGTATTGGCGGCCCCATCGTGGACACCGAAGACCCGAAATCGAAAAACCCGGCTCTGAAACTCAGGATAACAATTTTACATTAACAGCGCTGCCTCGCGCCGAGAAACCACACGACTGCCGATGGCCGTTTTCCCTTGACATTTTTCATGGACAAGCAGTAATAACGGTCGCGCACCGTAATCAAGGCGTCGGCGAACGGAGCCGGTCGAATACTTCCGACCATCCGAATTTCATCACTGGCGGCGAATCATCAGAATAACCGCCACGCTGTCGCCTCTTTTCGACATCGGCAACCGTTCACGCTTATAGAGAGGCGTCGCAAGGTTATGAATCCCATCGCAAAAGAACTCAACCAGTACATCGACAAGGGCAATGACCACCTGACGGCGATGATGTCGCAGGTCGGCCGACACCTCTTTTTCCCCAAAGGGATTCTGACCCAAAGTGCGGAGGCAAAGGAAAAGGCCAAACGGTTCAATGCCACAGCCGGTATTGCCATGGAAAAAGGCGAGACCATGCGATTGGGATCGGTCATGCAGATGATAAAAGGTTTCCGTCCCAGTGAAGCGCTCACCTATGCGTCGTCCTTCGGTCTGCTCGATTTGCGGCGGCTGTGGCAGTCGCTGCTGTTTGAAAAAAATCCTTCCCTGCAGGGGCAACCAATCAGCCTCCCGATTGTTACATGCGGCATTACGCATGGGATCAGTGTTTTTGCCGATATCTGGGTCGATCCGGGGGACGTGATCTTTTTGCCGGAGCCGATGTGGGGTAATTACAACATGATCTTCAAGGTCCGAAAAGGCGCCTCAGTAACACACTACCCGGTATTCACGGCTGACGGGAGCTTTCATCTCCAAGCTTTCGAGGAACGGATCAAAACCGAGGCCCGACAGCGCGGCAAGATCATCGTCATGCTGAATTTTCCGCACAATCCTTCCGGATACACCGTCAGCCGGCGGGAAGGCGAAGCCGTCGCCCGCATACTTTTGGAGACGGCCGAAGCCGGCTGCAAGGTGATCGCCGTGACGGACGACTCCTATTTCGGTCTTTTTTATGAAGAAGATGCATTCAATGAGTCCCTTTTTTCGCTGCTGTGCGGCCGGCATCCGCGATTGTTGGCCGTCAAACTCGACGGGTGCACCAAGGAGAATTTTGTTTGGGGGCTACGGGTCGGTTTCATGACATACGGTTCCCTCGTCGATGGCGATCCGGCGCCGGTTTACGATGCGCTGGAGCGCAAGACGGCCGGGTGTGTGCGCGGAACCATTTCAAACGCTTCCCACCTCAGTCAGACGATCGTACTGAAATCGATGCAAAGTGAAAATTTTGCGGCCGAAAAAGCCGAAAAGTTCGACATCTTGAAAAGACGGGCACTGCGGGTCAAGGCTGTTCTGGCGGACCCGAAATTTGCCGATGCCTGGGACGTTTATCCGTTTAACTCGGGCTACTTCATGTGCCTCAAGTTAAAAACCGTCGGTGCCGAAAGACTGCGTCGGCATCTGCTGGACAACTACGGCGTTGGGTTGATCGCGATCGGCGAGAAAAACCTGCGCGTCGCCTTTTCCTGCATCGAGGAGAAGGATACCGCCGAGTTGTTTGACATCATCCTGCAGGGTGTTTTAGAGTTGAGCGCCTAAACGTTTTTATCAGGATACCGCATGACCCTGTCTGGAGGACAAACACATCGCTTTAAGACATTGATCAAAAAGGGGCGGTCGTTCAATTTTGCCGATGCCGGTAAATGGACCTTCTATTTTGTTATGATCGGCATCATTGCCGGGCTGGGGTCGATCGTGTTCCATTATTTGACCCAGATCGGTCTGCACTATTTGCTGGACTTCCTGGCGGGGTATCGACCGCCGGCTCCGGCTGGAGAGCACCACCTGCTGGCGCCCACCGCCACACCCTTCAATCGCTGGATGCTCTTGTTCCTGCCCTCTTTGGGCGGTCTTGTGAGCGGGTGGATCGTCTACACTTTTGCCCCCGAAGCCGAAGGACACGGGACCGATGCCGCCATAAAAGCTTACCACAACGATGGTGGTTTTATCCGCGGTCGGGTCCCCATCGTCAAGACGATTGCCTCGGCCCTGACCTTGACCTCCGGTGGTTCCGGCGGCAGAGAAGGGCCGATCGCACAGATCGGCGCCGGTTTTGGGTCCTTTCTGGCCACCAAACTCAAACTGACGGATCGCGAGCGACGGATCATGATGGCTGCCGGTGTCGGCGCCGGGATAGGCAGCATCTTCAGGGCTCCGCTGGCCGGAGCGCTCTTTGCTGCGGAGGTTCTCTACCGTGACCCGGAGTTCGAATCCGAGGTCATCATCCCGGCCGGCGTCTCTTCGGTGGTTGCCTACTGCCTGTTCTGCCTTCAATTCGGTTGGGGCTCGCTGTTTCAGTCACCGGACTTTCACTTTCGCAACCCGCTCGAATTGGGGCCTTACATCGTGTTGGCCTTCGTGCTGGTCGGCCTGGGTATTTTCTACGTCAAGGCTTTCTACGGCACCGTTGCGCTGTTCAAGAAAATAAATATTCCCAACCACCTCAAACCAGCCCTCGGCGGTCTGATGACAGGAATCATCGGCTTCTTTTTGCCGCAAACCCTGGCCTTCGGCTACGGTTTCGCACAAATGGCACTCCAGGACCAACTGACCATCCCGTTTCTTTTATTCCTGGCGGTCGGGAAGGTGCTGACGACCTCCTTTTCGATCGGTTCAGGCGGCAGCGGCGGCGTTTTCGGTCCCTCGGTCGTGATTGGCGGGGCCATGGGCGGTGTCGTCGGAAAAACATTTCACCAATTCATGCCGACCGTGGTGACCGAGCCGGGTGCTTTCGTGGTTGTCGGCATGGCCGGTTTTTTCACGGCTGTCTCCAACACGCCGATTTCCACGATCATCTTCGTCAGCGAAATGACAAATTCCTATCATCTGCTGCTGCCGAGTTTGGCCGTCTGCTCGGTCTGCTACCTTGCCGCGCGGAAGTGGACCATTTATTGCCGCCAGGTCAAAAGCAGAGTCGATTCACCGGCCCACGCCGGAGAGTTCTTCGTCGATATCCTCCAGTCGATCCGGGTGCACGATCTAATGGATCAGGTTAAAAAAGTTCGGCTGATACCACAGGATATGACCTTTTCGGATTTTAAGAATTACTTTTCAAGGACTGACCAGCATTACTTTCCGGTCATGGACCAGGACCAGCGGCTGGTGAGCATATTTTCGATAAACGACGTCAGGGGAGTCCTGTTCTCCCAGGAGATCGAGGAATTGGTGGTCATGAAGGACATCGGTACTTCCACCATCATCTTCGCCACTCCTTCGGAAGACCTGAACTCCGTGATGCAGAAGTTTACCATCAGGAATATCGACAGCCTGCCGGTGGTGACTGACGATGACCACGGCATATTGATCGGGATGCTGGGCAGGAGAGAAGTGATTTCATTCTACAACCACCAGATCCAAGGGATCAAGCGCAGCCACCAACATTCCGGGGAACCCGCCTCCGAGGCTGATTGAGGGCGCCTGTAAACCAGGCTGGATGTTCTTTTGGAACCGTGGGCGTTAAAACTGTGGCGTTATTTATCAACGAGCCCCGTGCGTCACCAATACCTGACGCACATCAGAAACAAGCCGTGCGGAGGCGCCGTGGCGCCGGCGCGTTTGCGCTCCTTTGACAGCAAAATCTCTTCGAAATCCGCCCCACTGATTTTACCGCATCCGACCAATACCAGGGTCCCGACGATGTTCCGCACCATGAACCGCAGGAAACCGTCGGCTTCGATGTCGAATGTCAGAAATTCGGCTTTTTCTTCCCTGTCAATAAAGGCCTTGAAGACCTGTCGAACCGAATGTGAACGCGGGCTGCCGGTTCCTTCGAACGCCGAGAAATCGTGACGGCCGAGCAGAGTGGCCGTGGCCCTGCGCATGGCATCAAGATCGAGTGGACGACGAAGGTGCCAGGCGTATTGACGTCCGACGGCCACCGCCAGAGGATGGTTCAAGATGCGGTAGCGATAGGTTTTACGCTTTGCATCGTAGCGGGCGTGAAAGGTCGGCGCAACCGGTTTGCAATCGCGAATGACAATGGCATCCGGCAGAAGACTGTTGAGGGCTATTTGGATTGTTTCGGGACTCAAACGCGTGTGGCATTTAAAACTGGCCACTTGGCCAAGGGCGTGAACGCCGGCATCAGTGCGTCCCGAGCCGATAACTGCGATCTTTTGCCGGATCACGGTTTGGAGCGCATTTTCGATTTCCTCCTGAACGGTCGTGTGCCCTTTCTGCCGCTGCCAACCATGGAAGCCGGAACCGTCGTATTCAATGGTTATCTTGAAATTGCTCAGCTGCATAGCGGCCATCGGAAGCAAACCCCGAAAGTGAAAACGAAGCTTAAATCGATGCCTCGCGGCATTTCATATGAGCGCTCCGCTAAGTGATAAGGGTCAACACCAGCGTGAGCGAAAAGATCCCGAACAGGGTCGAGATCACGATAGCGGCGGATGCGAGCCGGATGTCGCTGTTTAATTGCGAAGACAAAATGAATATTGCGGTTGAGGTCGGCAAGGCGAAAAACAGCAGACCGACCTGCAGCGACAATTCGGTAACCTCGAACAGCCTCAGAAAAAAGAAACCGGCCGCCGGCAACGCCAACAACTTGATGGCCGCGGCGAGCAGGGATGGTTTATAGTACTCTTTAAAATTCGAAAAGGTCAGATTGCCGCCGATTGACAGCAGTGCCAGCGGCAGGGTGACGAGACTGGTGAGTCGCAACGTATTGTCCACAAAAACCGGAAAACCTTGAAAAATATGGGCATATGCAATACCGGCGACACAGCCGATGATCAAGGGGTTCGAGATGAGGGCCCGAATGAGCAGGCGATTTCTATCGTGCGCGGTGACTGTCCTGCCGGAGTACCAGATCAGGGTGGTGACGGCGAGCAGGTTGACGAACGGAATTATGAACCCGATCAGAATGCCGAAGATACCGACGGCATCTTCCCCCAAAGCATTGATGATAACGGCCATGCCGATGTATGTGTTGAAACGGTAGCAGCTTTGCGAAAAAGTTCCGGCCTGATAATCGGTGACTTTGAAGGTTCGAATGCCGAACCAACTCAACCCGTAAATGAACACGAGAGCGCAGAGGCTGGCGGCACAAAGGGACCAGTCGATCGTAACGGTCCCGGCACCGCCTATTTTCCAAAAAAGCATGAGCGGGAAAAAAACAAAGTAGACCAATCGATCTGAGGTCGAAAGAAACGCATCGGTTGTCAAATGCACGCGCTTTAAAACGACGCCCAGTAAAATGAGGCCGAAAACCGGAAATATGCTGTCGAGGACGATCAAATATCACAACCTGTCGCACCTTACGTCGGCCAGGGCGTCGTCAATAGATTCATCAAAGCTCTTTGAACAGGTTTGGATAGGTTGGGTGGTATTGCACGACCTGCAATACAGGTAGACTGTTTTTCAGGTTTTTTGTAGTTCGAGCCGACGTCCACACTTGCGGCAAAAAACGGATAACGATTTCATTTTCAGTCTCAATCCCTCCTTGGAAAAGAAGCGGTTTTACTCGAATCGTATGGGATTCTCCGGCGGCTGTCAAACCGTACATCCGACCTGCAGAAATTCTGGGGTAAAACAAGTATCCTTTCCAAAATATATTTTACGCTACCACGGAAACGGTCTCGGGCGTTTTCGAGCGAGCTTTTTTTCGTTGTGATGCGGTACATAATCGGTTACTTTTGGTTTCCTGATATAACGAACGTCCAGCCTGGCGGCGGCGGGTTTGCGGGAAACCTTTCACTTCGCCCAGGGCACAGTGCCGTTTTATGTATGTCCGGTTCGTCGTTGCCGGCAATGCCCGATAGGGGAGGTGACAATGACATGAACAAGACACTTATCGTCGACGGTTTCCAGGCGGCCGGTGTGGCCGCCGGACTTAAAATAAAAGGAAAACAAGAGGGCTGCCTCCTGGGTCCATCCTTTACAGCTGTTGATCTTTTCGACCGTTCCGGCTGCCGCAGTTGGCGTTTTTACGCGCAACCGGATTCAGGCCGCTCCTGTCGTTTTAGACCGCAAGAGAATTGAGTCCGGCACAGGCCGCGCCATCGTCGTCAACAGCGGCAACGCCAACTGTTGCACCGGCGAGCAAGGGATGCAGAACGCGACGGCGATGACAAAAGCCGTTGCCGACGGACTCGATTTGCCCGTGGAGCAGGTGCTGGTTGCCTCGACCGGTGTGATCGGCGAACAACTGCCAATCCAAAAGATCAAGACGGCGGTTCCGGCCCTGCTTGGTGCTCTGAAACCCGAAGGGCTTTCCGATCTGGCCGAGGCGATCATGACCACCGACACGGTCTCCAAGGTGGTTGCCATGAAAGGTCGGCTCGACGGAAAAGGGTTTCACCTCGCTGCGGTCGCCAAGGGTGCCGGCATGATTCGGCCCGACATGGCGACCATGCTCTGCTTTGTCATCAGTGATGTCGAGCTGCCGGCAGCGGTCATGCAGACCATGCTGAAGGCCGCTGTCGACCGGTCTTTCAACCGTATTACCGTTGACGGCGACATGAGCACCAACGACACGGTGATTTTCATGGCCAATGGTGCCTCCGGCGTGGCGGCTGAGACCCGCGAAGCACACCAGGTGGTTCAGAGCATGCTCGACGACGCCCTGCTGCAACTGGCGCGACTCTGTGTCAAGGACGGCGAAGGCGCCACCAAACTGGTCGAAGTGCGGGTAAACGGGGCGGCCTGTGATCCGGATGCCCGCAGCGTGGCCGATACGGTGGCGAACTCCAGTCTGGTGAAAACCGCCCTGTTCGGCCAGGACGCCAATTGGGGCAGAATACTGGCGGCGGCCGGTCGGGCGGGTGTTCCGATCGATCCGGCCCGGGTGGATATCTACTTTGACAAGGTGATGATGGTTAAAGACGGACTCGGCCGGGGAAAGCCGGTTGAAGCGCAAGCAACGGCCGTGCTCAAGAAACCGGAATTTGTGATCACGATCGACCTTAAAATGGCCAGTGGCAGCGCATCGGTTCTAACCTGTGATTTTTCGATCGACTATGTCAAAATCAATGCCGATTACAGAAGTTGATCCTTTTTCGCACTCTATCGACCATCGACAGAAACGTGCGACCGTGTTTTTTTGTTCTGACTATGTCCCTAATCCGTCTCCAGAAGTTCCTTTCGGCTGCCGGGTTCTGCAGCCGCCGTCGGGGTGAAGACTTTATTCGCCAGGGCCGCGTGACAGTCAATGGCGAGACGGTCACGCAACTGGGCAGCAAGGTCGATCCGGGCGCAGACCGGATTGCCGTGGACGGCACATCGATTCCGTGGAAGCCTGAAGCTGTTTATATCGCCTTGAACAAGCCGGAAGGCTATGTGACCAGTTGTGAGCACCCCGGGGAGAAAACAGTTGTCGACTTGGTCGCCGTCGATCAACGGGTGTATCCGGTAGGACGATTGGACAAGGATTCCACCGGTCTGATTTTGCTTACCAATGACGGCCGACTCCATCACCGTTTGAGTCACCCGTCTTTCGGATTCCACCGGTTTGATTTTGCTCACCAATGACGGCCGACTCCATCATCGTTTGAGCCACCCGTCTTTCGACCATGAAAAAGAATACGAGGTGACCGTCACCAAGCCGATTCCGGTTCACGCCCTTCACAAACTCGCCGCCGGCCTGCCGCTAATGGGAAGCCGCACCCGTCCGGCCGGTGTGCGGAAGTTGTCCGACAGGCGCTTCAGAATCGTCCTCAAGGAGGGCCGGAATCGGCAGATTCGCCGAATGGTCAGAAAGGTGGGCAACCGGGTCGTGAAGCTGAAGCGCATCCGGGTGGCCTCCATCCTCTTGGGTCAGCTGGAGAAGGGCCGCTGGCGGTACCTCAGTGAGCATGAAGTTAAAAGACTGCATGAATTGACAAAAGACTAAATATCGGATCAGCCCATGAGGAGCTCTGAATGATGGTAAATTTCGACGATTTGGTTTCCCGGCGCGAGAAAATCGCCGTGGTCGGACTCGGTTATGTCGGTCTGCCCCTGGCGGTCCATTTGTCCAAGCACTTCGATGTTGTCGGCTTTGATTTGAAAACCCAGCGTATAAACGAACTCGCAGCCGCTAAAGACCGAACGCTCGAAGTGCCGGAATCAGAGCTGAAAAGGCTAGAGATAGACTTTACCGACAGCCCCGGAAAACTGTCACGGTGCCGGCTGGTTATCGTAGCGGTTCCGACGCCTATCGATCGTTACAGAATACCGGACCTTGATCCGCTGCGCGGCGCTTCGACAATTGTCGGTGAGCATCTGACGAAAGGCGCCTGCGTGGTGTTCGAGTCGACGGTCTACCCCGGTGCAACCGAAGAGGTATGCGTCCCCATCCTCGAGGAGCGCTCGGGGTATACTTTTGGCATGGACTTTTCAGTGGGGTACTCTCCGGAACGAATCAACCCGGGCGATCGGGTTCACACCATCGACAGAATCATTAAGATCGTATCGGGGTCGGACGAACAGACCACGGATCTGCTCTACCAAGTCTACGGTCTAATCGTACCGGCCGGCATACACCGGGCGTCTTCAATTAAAGTCGCCGAGGCCGCCAAGGTCATCGAAAACACACAGCGCGACTTGAACATTGCGCTGATGAATGAATTGTCGATGATCTTCGATAAAATCGGCATCGACACCACCGAAGTTCTCGCGGCGGCGGGAACCAAATGGAACTTTCTGCCCTTCCGTCCCGGTTTGGTGGGGGGGCATTGTATAGGGGTCGATCCGTATTATCTGACGGTCAAAGCCGAGTCCCTGGGGTATCACCCCGAAATAATACTGGCCGGCCGCCGGATCAACGACGGAATGGGCAAATACGTGGCGGAGAAAGCGGTCAAGATGCTCATTTCCGCCGGCAAACCGGTCCAGGGGTCCACCATCGCCGTCCTTGGTCTGACTTTCAAGGAGGACGTCCCTGATCTTAGGAACACAAAGGTGGTAGACATCATCGCCGAGCTATCCGACTACGGTGTCCGGGTTATCGTTCACGACCCGCTCGCAGACCCTGATGAAGCCCGATGCTATTACGGCCTCGAGTTGCGGCGGTTGGAAGAAATCGAACGGGTTGATGGGGTGATCATCGCGGTAAACCATGAGGCCTACCGGAAAATGGGAATGAATAAGATTGCGGCTTTCTGCAACGACAACGTCCCGTTGGTTTTGGATGTCAAAGGCGGATTCAGTGCCGACGAAGCGGCAGGGACGAACATTAGATACTGGCGGCTGTGATGTCCGTTATTCGATGTAAAGCTGCTGGCCCGGGAAAATTTTGCTGGCGCTGGAAAGCTGATTAATGTCCAGGAGCCGGTTCAAGTTCATTTTGTGCTGCTGTGCGATGGCAAAAGGGCTATCTCCGGCTTGGACGCTGTAGACGCGGTAATTGCTGCCAGCTGCGGATTTAGCAGTGCGACTCTGGTCGCTGCCGGGAAGCTTGAGAACCTGACCGGTATAGAGCTTGGTGGAGCGAAGATTGTTGATTTTCTGAATTTTCTTGGTGGTTGTACCGTAGCGTTTGGCGATGTTCCAGAGGTTGTCGCCACGTACCACCTTGTGAGTCTTTGCCGCCGCCACCTTGGTGCTTGAAGTGCGGACTGCTCGGTACCGGCGTCCGGTCATGGGAATTTTCAACAATCGTCCGGCAACAATGTAATTCGAGCGTCGCAAGTTGTTGGCCCGCATGATGCTTCTCACGTGGACACGGTATTTTCGGGCAATGGTCGAAAGGGTTTCTCCGCGACGTACGCGATGATAGACAACAGCACGGGTCGGGGGTTTGGATTCGGGGATGCTGTCCAGTTTAGCCGTCAGTACGTCACCGGTTCCGGCCGGCACCTTGAGAAGGTATTTGTCAGGCGGCGCAATTTTATAGCGCAGCTCGGGATTAAGGGCCGACATCTGAGCTTCCGTGACGCCGATGCTGATGGCGACGTTTTTCAGATGGACCTGCCGGGTGATTTCAATTTCCTCGTATTCACTGGGGGAGTCGAGCTGAATATCGTTCAAGCCGTAGCGGTCCTTATTTTCGATAATGTAAAGGGTCGCCAGAAACCGCGGTACGTAACGGGCTGTTTCGTAAGGCAGGCGTTCGTAAAGGTCCCAAAAGTTGTCGAGATAGTTGACATTCTGCTCCCTGATGACGCGCAGTACCCGTCCTTCGCCGCAGTTGTAGGCGGCCAACACGGTCGTCCAGTCGCCGAAGATCTGGTGTAGTTCTTTAAGATAGGCGATGGCCCCGGCGGTTGCCTTGTCGGGGTCCAGGCGCTCATCGATGTATTTGTCTCGGCTGAGACCAAATTTATATCCGGTCGACGGAATGAATTGCCACAGACCGAGGGCTCGGGCTTTTGACAGGGCATTGACTTTGAACCCGCTTTCGATCAGCGGCAGCCAGGAGAGTTCGGTTGGCAGACCGGCTTCGCGCAGGGAGGCAACGATCTTGGGCCGGTAACGACCGGAACGACGGTAAGATTCAATGAAAAAGGTGTGTTCGGAACCGGTGGTAAAATTATTAATTTCAGCTTGGACATGACGGTTAATCACCATCGGAATCGCGTTGTGATTTCCGTTGACGACGATGTTGCGGGACGCATAAATTTCGAGGATGCGCTTGGATATCAGGAATCGCAGATCTTCCTTCTGCTGGATGAGCTTCGGCTGGTCGGAAGTATCCACATCGAGAATCAAGGCATAGGCCTGGTCCAACGCTTCGAGAGCGTTATCCAATTCGCCCTTTTGCCAGAACACCTGCGAGACTTCACAATAGTTGAGAGCTTCGTCCAGTAGTTTTTGCACCGATTTATCGGGCGCCGACAAATCCGGCGTGCCCGGATTGTCCGATTCCTCGATGGCAGCCTCTTTGTCGGTCGATTCTTCGAGTGTCGCAACCCCGGCCTCTTCGGCTCCAGTGCCAGAATGGGCCAGCTCTCCGGTAACAGATTTCGAAAAGAGGCTCGTGCGTTCAGCGGCCGTCTCGCTGTCGGCTTTCCGCTGAGCGGACTCTAATGGGTCGGGGGTTGGACCGGAACGCGTATTGGGACGGGATGAGGCACAACTAATCAATATCAATACTAAAAACGAGATGGTAACGACGAGGTACAACTGAACTGTTTTTGATTTCATAGCCCGATTCTTTTGGTGTGCGAAAATGTTGAGTTTGAAAGCCGGCGAAATTAACACACCGCGTGCGCATGGATTCACCCACGCGCATGCAGTTATCCAGATGCCCAAGTTTAAAAAGTATACCATATAATCATTGGCGATGGAA
>JARROL010000077.1:0-12121 GCA_037383965.1 Desulfobacterales bacterium
AGCCGCCAACCAGCACAACGACACTCATCCTGCCGTTGAGGACCCCGAATTGAAGCGCCTGCTGGAGGACGAACACGGCATGGACATGGACGACGCGTTCGGCGTGACCCGCAAGTGCATTTCCTACACCAATCACACCCTGCTCCCCGAGGCCCTGGAGCGTTGGCCCCTGGACATGTTCGGCCGCGTGTTGCCCCGTCATCTGCAGATCATCGAGCAGATCGACCGGCAGTGCATTACTGAAATCAACGCCTCGGGGGAAGACATCAGTCCGGAAGCCGTTTGCGCCCTGGACTATCACGACGGCAACGGCGGCTCGGTGCGCATGGGCAACCTGGCCTTCATCGGCAGCCACCGGGTGAATGGCGTTTCCGAGTTGCACACCGAATTGATGGCGCAAACCGTGTTCAGCGATCTGCACCGCGTTTACCCCGGTCGCATCGTCAATATGACCAATGGCATCACGCCGCGCCGTTGGCTTTACAACTGCAACGAGGAACTCTCCAACCTCATCACGGAGGTCATGGGCGATGGCTGGGTTGGCGACCTGGAGCAAATCTCCGGCTTGCGCGACCACGCCGATGACAGCGCGTTTCTCGACCGTTTCGCGCAGGCAAAACGAACCAACAAGGAGCGATTGGCGGCCGGCATCCGGCACCTGACCGGCATGCAGGTCAATCCGGACGCGATGTTCGATGTGCAGATCAAGCGCATTCACGAATACAAGCGCCAATTGCTGAACGCCCTGCAGATCGTGGCCCGTTACCAGGCCATACTGGCCGACCCGAATGCCGATTGGCTGCCGGTCGTGAAAATCTTCAGCGGCAAGGCGGCGCCCAGCTATACGATCGCCAAACTCATCATCAAGCTGATCAACGACATTGCCGCAACGGTCAACAACGACCCGGTTGTCGGCGATCGGCTCAAGGTCGTTTACGTGCCCAATTACAATGTCTCCTGCGCCGAGATCATCATCCCGGGCGCGGATCTGTCGGAACAGATTTCGACCGCCGGAATGGAGGCCTCGGGCACGGGCAACATGAAGCTCGCGCTGAACGGTGCGCTGACCATCGGGACGCTGGATGGCGCCAACGTGGAAATCATGCAGCACGTCGGCCAGGAAAACATTTTCATATTCGGCCTGACCGCGGACCAGGTGGCCCAGCGACGCCGCGAAGGTTACGATCCGCAGCAGATCATTGCCGAGACACCCCGGCTCGAGGCCGCCCTGGCGGAAATTTCGAAAGGGACCTTCTCAGACGGCGATACCGAGCGTTTCAGGCCTCTGGTCGACGGGATCGTGCACGGCGACTACTTCATGCTGGCCGCCGATTTCGGTGATTACCTCGCCCGTCAGCGGGATGTCGGCGCCGCATTCCGCGACAAGCGCCGCTGGTTTCGCTCGGCGGTCCTCAACACCGCCAACGTGGGCTGGTTCTCATCGGACCGGACCATTCGTCAGTACGACCAGGAAATCTGGCGCTCCACACCGGCGTTGTGGGATCAGGACTGAAGCCGCAGGATGCTGCCGCCCAACGGCGGCAGGGTAAGCCGCAAACTGCACTCCCGACCCTGGAACGGAATCGCTTCGGCGTTTAAGGGGGCTTCGTTCACCGCCGTAGCGCGCTGCATCCGAGTTGAAAATCTCCAGCCAGCTACCCGCCGCCGAAATGGGAACACGATAGTCGTACCGCGGCACCGGGGTGAAATTGAGGATGACCGCGAGGCTCTCGCTCGCGCCGTGCCGCAGGAATGCGATCACGGATTGTTCGCGATCGTCACCGCTGAGCCACTCGAAGCCGCGCGGATCGCAATCCCACTCCGACAGCGCGGGATGCGCAGCCTGCAGTCGATTGAGGTCGGCCAGCAAAGCGCCGACGCCCGCTGGCAGAGCTTCATTGGTGCGCTCCCAGGCCAGAGCTTCACCTGAATTCCACTCGCCCGGCTGGGCCAATTCGCCCCCCATGAACAGCAATTCCTTGCCGGGGTAAGACCACTGGTAGGTATACAGCAAGCGCAAATTGGCAAATTTCTGCCAATCATCGCCCGGCATCTTGCTCCACAGGGACTTCTTCAGGTGCACGACTTCATCGTGCGACAGCGGCAGCATGAAGTTCTCGTCGAACGCATAGACCGGGCCAAACGTGAGCAAATCCTGGTGAGTTCGCCTGTTCGCCGACGCCCCGGCCCTTTTCGCCCTGCACCGCGCTGAATGGAACCTCGTCGAAGAGATGGCCCCGCTCCTTAAAGCCTCCATGGGTGAGGAACTGGCGCACTTCACCCCGGATTTTTATCTCGACGATGGTGCGTTGACCGTCGGCAGCATCGACCTCATGGTCCATCACACGCCCGGCCATTCGCCCGGTGGGGTGTGCCTATACTGGCCGGCGGAAAAAGCCCTGTTCAGCGGTGACCTGATCTTCAAGGGTGGATTGGGGCGCACCGATCTCCCCGGCGGCGACGCCGGACAGCTCAAGGAAAGCATCCGGCGCATGGGACAGCTGGAGAGCGCCTGGCTTCTGCCCGGCCACGGCGAGGTCGTGTCCGGAAACAAGGCCGTGGCGGCCAACTTCAACCACGTCGAACACACCTGGTTCGGCTATTTCTGATTGGATAGTGGGGCCTGATTAACGGCAGCCTCAATTTGATCGAGGGCCTGCTGCCGATGCGCGGCCAGGGCGGGGATGCTTATCCCTACATTGTACAAATTCCGATAATTCAGCCGGAGAATGCTTATATTGAGATTGCAGATTATACTGTTCAGGACGATTTAACAGGCAATGGCTCGGTCAGGATATCTTCCAGAGGGTGGCGAAGGGCCGGCGCCGTCGTGCCCATGAGCTCCAGCCAGCGCCGGTTGTCCTGGACGGGATCGATGCGACCGACGATGGCTGCCACCAGCACACCCCGGTCCTTCACCTCCAGCTCTGCCTGCAGGGATGCGGCCCGATCCTGCAGAGTGTCGACGGACAGGATGCCGTCCGCATATTGCTGCAGAAGCCCCTGCATCCGCTTGTCGAAATCCGCTTTTTGCTGGCGGGCCTTTTCTTCATCGGACAGCGACAGATGACGCGTCCGCTCCAAGACCAGATCCAGCGTGCTTTTTATCTCACCCATGACAAACCACCTTTATCGTCGCGTGTTTTTTCCTACACCCGTCCGCTGCGTTTCAATCTTCGATTGACCCGGCGATGATACACTCGCGAGAGAAACGGATGAGCCAACGGAAGGTCGATCAACAATTTAAAATTTAATCATCTAAATGGCAGGATCCATAAATACGTACAGTTTCAGGATGAATCTTTCACAAAGATTTTATCAAATTGCCTTGTGAGACTGATCTAAATAATTAGTCTTTTTTTCGCCGCTTAAATTATTAGATTAAATATTAGATTTAATATCTATATGTTATGACACTATGGGTTGACAAAACGACCATAGACACGTTAAACTAAATAATACTTACGTATACTAAAATTGAAAAAAATATGAGGTAAAAAATGTCGACAAGATGGATTGAAATAGATGACGATGTCTGGAAATATCTGCAAGAACATGCACAGCCCTTTGTAGACACCCCCAACTCTGTTCTGCACAAACTATTATTCGATAGAAAAGGACCAGAAATATCGATGGAGGAACCGCCGATATCCTTTAAAGGCATGCCGGTTGCCTTAGCCCAAATTTTAGAGGTAATTTATGAAATTGAAAAACACGGTTATTCAAGACCGAAAGCCACAAGACTTGTAGCAGAGAGAAGGGGTACAGTCGTCCCGACAATAATGGATAAATACTGCAAGCAGCTTGGATTAAGAGCAAAGGAAGTCGATGAACTTTTTGATGAGCCGGGTTATTCGGAATTCAAGAAGGTATTAAAGGAAAATTTTACGACTTATAAGGATGTAATTGATATTTATTTCGAGACCATCACCATCGATCATTTTGCGCAAATGAAGGACCATAATATTGATGATTAAACCATAGCACGGTAAAAGCCGACCCCATCCTTTGAATTCACCGATGGGTATATCCCGAAAATATTGGTTTTGCGATGATGTTGATTATAATTACGAACCATTACCGTTAAACTTCTAAACGGTTGAAGAAGAAAAACGTGTGGAAGCCTCCCGATCCGGCCTTCAATTTCCGGTAGGATTCATCGTCGTGCGGCCGGCCGATGAAATCGGGTTCCTCCGACGCGGGCGCTGGTCTTTCGGCGTTCCCTGACGGTCCCGGCCAGCCGGCTGTTTCACGCCCGATCTCATTCTCACGATCAGCACACCGATGGTGATCACCAAGAGGATGGAGACACAGCCCAGGGCCGGGTAGACCCAAGTGATCGCGAAGCCCCTTTCAATGGCTTGCACCCCCTTGACGGCCATGGCACCCATGCCGAAGGTGAGCACAAACTTCATACCGAAGGCCGAGTGACGCCAGCGCGCCGGTGTCAGGCGCGAAACCAGGGTATTTTCTATGGGCTGCATGCCCAGTAGAAAAAAGAAGTAGATCACCGCAACCAAGACCAGCGGCAGGTTGTAGGTCCAGGCCATGGCAAAAGCCGCTGGAATGGTGACCAGGTGAAACATGAGGTAGCTGTGGGGCAAAGAAAAACGTTCGGCAACCCGGCCGCCCATGTATTGGCCCAGCATCCCGACCAGGAATATGGCCGACGTTATGGTGGTGGCCACCAGGTTGCCCGAGAATCCGGCCGGAAGCTGCTGGGTGAGCCATTCAAAAATTCCCTGGTTGCGCAACTCGAAATAGGCCGGCAGAATCACGGTGGCGCCCCGATAGACGATACCCCCCAGCATCATGGCCACCAGCAAAATGATAAAGCCCCGGCTGCCGTTGTTGTCCGCAGCCTTCGCAAGACCATCGCCGCCGGCGGGTATGGGCAATAGCGTCATGACGACCAGACCCGTCAGATTGACGCCCCCCAACATCAGGTAAGCAGCCCGCGGCCCCCAGACCCAGGTGACCAGGCCGGCCACCAGCGGGGCGGCGGCCAGTCCCAGGTTGCCGAACATGCCGTTGATGCCCATGCCGTAACTGATGCGTTTCACCTGCTTGGAAATCAGTCCCAAACCGGCCGGATGGTAGATTCCTGAAAACAGACCGATACCGGCCAATGCCAGCGCAAACGAACCAGGCGAGTCGATCCGGGCCGCCGCGACAAAAGCGCAGAGGCCGGCCCCGGCATAATAGACCCCCATCAAGGTTTTGGCCCCGAAACGGTCGGTCACGAGCCCCCACGGCAAAGCGGTGAGGCCGAAAAGCAGATACATCCAGAATGAGATGCCCAGAACCTCCGCCAGGGGCAGGTTCAGCCGGGTGGCCAGCGGCAGCACCACCGCTGGAAATACGAGCATGTTGAAGTGGCTGAGAAAGTGTCCCATGCAGGTGGTGACCAGTACATTGCGTTCATCAGAAGTCATTGGCATTCCCCGGGAGCATTTAGGCGATCGAAAAGATTTTTTCCTTTTCAGGGCCGTAGCACGGATTCCTTTTCGCGGCTTTCGCTAAACTCGCGACCTTAACGGTTCCCTCGAACATGAGCCGGCGCTCACATTCTACACGGTAAGAAGTATCATGAGAGTCGTCAAGAAAGACCGGCACCATAAAAATACAAACGTCATGCCGGATCTTCTTGGAAGCATCCATTGCACCACTGAAGTCCATACCGATGACTTGACGAGGTATTTTCAGGCATTGTCGTCCCCCTCTTTGTGACAAACAGCAACGCTTGCCGGCATCGCTCATCGGCTTACGCCTGGAACCGAATCAGCACATCCCCAGCCTCCACCGCCTGCCCGACGGCTCCCCGGACCTCGGCAACGACACCGTCCACCGGCGAGGCCACGTCGCTTTCCATTTTCATTGATTCGAGAACCACCATGGTTTGGCCGCGGAAGACGCGCTCGCCCTGTTTGACCGGCACCGCCACCACCAGCCCGGGCATGGGGCAGACAAGCACATTGTCGGGCGGTCGTTCGGCCCTTGCGGGCATATATTTCATCAGGTCCCACTCCCTGGGCGTATAGATCTCGAACACCCGGGTGATGCCGCTGAAGGCGACGAAGATAAAGGACTGTTCCATTCGCAGTCGGAAGCGGTGAACCCGTCCATCGATGTTAAGATTAAGCCTGCGGCGGTAGAACTCGAATTCGGGTGTTTCCACCGCGTAAGTGTTGGGGCCGACGGTAATGTTCCAGAGCCTGCCGGCCGTCGGGCCCTCGAGCACCACATCCAAGACCTCGTTTCCCGACCTGACGGTGTACCGGTGTTCCCTAACGACGGTTTTCTCCCCACCGATCCGGGACACCATCGGGCGGAGGGACTCCTGCACGGCCACCATGCGGACGTGATAGATCAGGGCCGCCGCCAGGGCCGCCAGCTCGAAGGCCCGGCGGTCCGGCGGGTTTTTCGGCCGGCTGCTCTCGAAGTGCCGATCGATAAATCCCGTCGTCAGTTTCCCTTCTGTAAACTCCGGATGGCACAGGATGCTGTTGGCGAAATCGATATTGGTGACGACCCCCTCGATATGGTAGCCGTTCAGGGCCTCAACCAGCCGGAGTCGGGCCTCTTCCCGATCCCCGCCGTGGCAGATGACCTTGGCCAGCATGGAATCGTAATAGACGCCTATGTTGCTTCCCGTATGAACGCCGCTGTCCACCCGGATGGCGCTTCCCCTTGGCTCCGCGTAGCGGGTGATCATGCCCGTGGAAGGTATGAACCCCCTTTCGGGGTCTTCGGCGCAGATGCGCGCCTCCATGGCCCAACCGTTGAACACCACGCCGTCCTGGTCGAAGGGGAGCCGCTCGCCGGCGGCAACCCGCATCTGAAGCTCGACCAGATCCAGTCCGGTGACCAGTTCGGTGACCGGATGCTCCACTTGCAGGCGGGTGTTCATCTCCAGAAAATAAAACTCTCCCCGCGCATCCAGCACGAACTCGACCGTTCCGGCATTGACGTAGCCGGCATTGCGGGCCAGATCGCAGGCAGCCCGGCCCATCCGTTGCCGCAGCGCCTCGGATACGGCCGGAGACGGCGACTCTTCGATGATCTTCTGGTACCGGCGCTGTATAGAGCATTCCCTTTCTCCCAGGTGGAGGACATTGCCGAAGCTGTCGGCCAGAATCTGAATTTCCACATGCCGCGGCTGTTCGACATAGCGCTCCATGAAAATCCGGCTGTCGCCGAAGGCCTTGCGGGTCTCCTGGCGGCTGGCCGCCAAGGCGGCTTTCATTTCGGCCGGCACACGGACAATGCGCATGCCCTTGCCGCCGCCACCGGCGGCGGGCTTGAGCAACACCGGGTAGCCGATGCCGTCCGCCGCGGCCAGGGCTTCGTCTTCGCCCTCCAACGCATCTGCGTGGCCGGGTATGACCGGCACACCGGCTTTGGCGGCCAGTTCTTTGGAGGCGAGCTTGTCGCCCATCGTGTCGATGGCTTTGGCCGGCGGACCAATGAAGACCAAGCCGGCGGCCGCAACGCTCCGGGCGAACCTGGCGTTCTCCGACAAAAATCCGTAACCGGGGTGCACGGCCCGACAACCGGTGGAAAGAGCTGCGGCAGTCACCTTTTCCGCATCGAGATACGAGTCCTGGGCGCGGGCCACCCCGATGTGCACGGATTCATCGGCCGTTTGTACGTGCAGACTGCGGCTGTCCGCGTCGGAATACACCGCCACGGCGCCGATACCCAGCCGCTTGCAGGAGCGGATGATGCGGACGGCGATTTCGCCTCGGTTGGCGATCAGAATTTTATCGAACATGGCATGCCTCACAGGGGAATGTTTCCGTGTTTGCGTTGCGGGCCCTTGGCCTCCTTGCCTTCCAGCACCTGCAAGGTGCGGATCAGTCGATGACGGGTGTCGCGCGGGAAAATCACGTCGTCGATGTAGCCCCGCTGGGCCGCCAGGAACGGGTTGGCGAAGGTGCGGCGGTAGTCGCTCATCTTTTCGTTCAACACGGTCTCAGGATCGTCGGCCGATTGAATCTCCTTGCGGTAGATCACCTCGGCGGCGCCCTTGGGCCCCATAACCGCGATCTCGGCCGAGGGCCAGGCGTAGTTGACATCACAGTGAATGTGCTTGGAGTTCATCACCAGATAGGCGCCGCCGTAAGCCTTGCGGACGATGACGGATATGCGGGGCACCGTGGCCTCGGTGAACGCATAGAGCAGCTTGGCGCCGTGGCGGATGATGCCGCCGTGCTCCTGGTCGGGGCCAGGCATGAAGCCCGGAACATCCACCAGGGCGATCAGGGGAATGTTGAAGGCGTCGCAAAAACGCACGAAACGTCCGGCCTTGAACGAGGCGTCGGTGTCCAGAACGCCGGCCAGCACGGCCGGTTGGTTGGCCACCAGCCCGACGGTCTGGCCACCTAAGCGGCCGAAGCCGCAGATGATGTTGCGGGCAAAACCGGACTGGACCTCCATGAACTCGGCCCCGTCGAGAATACTGAAAATCAGTAGGTTCATGTCGTAGGTCTGATTGGGGTTTTCGGGGATGAGGTAGTCCAGGGCCGGGTCGATGCGGCCGGCCGGATCGCGCAGGTCCAATAGGGGCGCGCGCTGCCGGTTGTTCGAGGGCAGGTAGCTGACCAGGCGACGGACCTCGCGCAGGCAGAGCACGTCGTTGGGGGCCGTGAAATGGGACACGCCGCTTTTTTTCGAGTGGACCGGGGCGCCGCCCAGATCTTCCGATGTGATGTCCTGATGGGTGACGGTCTTGACCACGCTCGGTCCGGTGACGAACATGTAAGAGGATTCCTGCACCATGAAGACGAAATCGGTAATGGCCGGGCTGTAGACCGCACCGCCGGCGCAGGGCCCCATGATGCAGGAGACCTGGGGGACAACGCCGCTGGCCCTCACATTTCGATGGAAAATTTCGCCGTAGGCGGCCAGCGCGTCCACACCTTCCTGAATGCGGGCACCCCCCGAGTCGTTCAAACCGATGATCGGCGCGCCGACCTTTACCGCCAGGTCCATCACCTTGCAGATCTTCTGGGCGTGCGCCTCTCCCAGGGATCCGCCGATGACGGTAAAATCCTGGCTGAACACGAAAACTTCGCGCCCGTCGATGGAACCGTGGCCGGCGATCACACCGTCGCCGGGATAACTGCGCTCACCTCCCAGGGCGCCGCCCCGGCCTGTCTTGAGTACATCGAACTCCTCGAAGGTTCCCTCGTCCAGAAGCAGATCGATCCGCTCCCTGGCGCTGAGTTTGCCCTTGCCGTGCTGGGCATCGATTTTTTTGGGGTCTCCGGCGGCCATGGATTCGGCGCGCAGCCTTTCAAGGGTTTCAAGCGTGGCACTGTATTCAGCATGCATGGACGTCACCTTTTATCGAATGGGGTTTTTTTAAATTGTTGTGCAAGGTCGAGGGTTATATACATCCCGGATATCGCGGGTGTCCACCATTTTGAAAAAGAACCGGGATAATTTCTAGTCTTCCCCGGACCTCCAAAGGATTGTCCCGGGAACTAGCACAATTGACGAACACTATGCGACCATGTATTTTCTCTGAACGACACCCCTGTAAAACCCCATTAGCCACAGTTTGCCGCCGTATAAATCGCGGAATGCAAAGGAGCAGCCTATAACATCGCTTGGCCACAAATCTGCCTTGGAACTGGCAGATCTCATCGCCAAACAGAGCTATCCCCCCTGGAACTCATGCGCGACACTCTGGATCGCATGGATCGGGTCAACCCCGGCCTGAATGCGTTTGTAGCCCTGCGCCCGGAAGCGGCCCTGGTTGAGGCTGCGGCCATGACGGAAAATATCGCATCAGGGAAGAATCTGGGCCCCTGACCGGCCTGCCACTGGGGGTCAAGGATCTGGAGAGGATACCGCCGGCATGGTGCCCAGCTATGGATCCGTTCCTTACAAGGACAATATGGCCCGGGGGGATTCGATTCAGGTCGCCCGGCTCAAGGCGGCCGGCGCCATCGTGGTGGGCAAGACCAATACACCCGAGTTCGGGTTTACCGGCTTCGCCAAAAACAGGCTCCACGGAATCACGCGCAATCCGTGGAATCCGCGAAGGCATTTGAAGAGATGGGTCATGAGGTGGCGCTGTGGCCCGGCAGCCTGCCCGATACGGAGGGTGTCTGGTCGGCCCTGATCGCCACAGATATCTATGCCCAGCTTAGCGGGGTGCTGGATAAGGAGAGAGATCAGATCGGCCGGACGCTGGTTGCCGTGTTGGACCAGACACGGGTCATGACGGTTGCCCAGCTCACCGCCATTCAGAAGTTGCGGGCCAAGCTGAACGCACGCCTGGAGAAGTTTTTCGATGAATTCGATCTGCTGCTCACACCCACCATGCCGACCGAGGCCTTTGCAGCCGAAGGGCCGCCGCCTGCCGAGATTGACGGGCAGCCCATTCCCCTGCTGGGGGCCGTGGCCTTTACCTGTCCGTTCAACTTTTCCGGGCATCCGGCCGCTACGGTGCCGGCCGGGCTGCAGATCATCGCCCCCCGACATCGGGACGATCTGGTTCTGCAGGCGGCCCGAGCCTATGAGAAGATTCGGCCCTGGAACGATAACTGGCCGCGGCTATGAGCACCGCTTACCGCCAACGCCTTTCCATTGACGGCCAGCGGACAAGGGTATTCAGTGTTTATCCGCCGAGGATTTAATGACGTCGACGATCCGCTTGCCCTGCACGTAGGCTTCGGCCTCGTAAGAGAAAGCAAAATCCGGATAATTGGTGCCGGATATCGGCGAAAGGGGGAAATGATACATGAATGGGAAAATAAAAGACAAGAATGAGCCAATCGGCAAAGTCAGGTTGGCTGAAGATTTTTGCCCTCAATGGATTATGAGGCGGACAGCATGGCGGCTCTATTCCTGCCATTCCACGAGTTCAAGATCAGTGGGCTCGCTGAACCCCTTCAGCATTTTCGCGCCTATAGACTTGAAGGTGACGTCCTTCCCCATACAGAGCTCACGGACAATCCTGGCAGCGATGATTTGACCGGGCTCGCTAAAGTCGCAGATGCGCGATGTGAGATTCACGGTGGAACCGAAAAGCGCGTCACCATCGCGAACGGGCTCGCCGGCTCCGATACCAAGTCTGGCCTGCAACGTCACGCCATCTGCCCGACGCGTGTTGTCCATGGACAGCTCGCGCTGAATCGTGATCGCGCATTTTACGGCAGCGTGAGCGGAAGCAAAGCTCGTCAGGAATCCATCACCTGCGCGATCGACCTCCCTTCCCCCATGGTCCATGAGAGCCCTGCGGACGATGTCTCTATATCTGCGCACGAAGCCCAGGGCCTTTGAATCCCCGAGTGTCTTGGTAATGTCCGTTGACCTCACCATGTCAACAAACAGGATCGCCCGAAAAGCGCTATCCTGAATCGGCAACCCTTCAACCGCTTCAGGGTCGGAAATCCTCCCCAGAAACTGAGCCACCGTTGAAGCGTCAACCTCCATAATATGATTCGGGATGAGGCCATGGGCTTCTTGATGCATCTCGCGAACAGCAGTCGCCGAAGGGGCTTCGACAAGACAAAACGCCGTCCCTCGAGACTCGTCGTACCAGTATGTTAGCGCCTTGCAGAAGAACCGGGATTGGACTTCAAGGTCGCTTTTGTGAGCCTGCGCCACATCTTCAGCAGTCGATCCACGAATTTCATGTCTGTCCATGAAAAGGGGCATTTCTCCTCCTTGCTCGATCGGTAGCTTCTTAGGCCGCAAGTTTGCCGTTAATGTGATCCAGCACCAGTGCAATTTCGTGTTGCGGGCTGGACACTATAATTGAAATGAAGCTTTCTTTACTGCGTAGATGCGGGACCGATTTTCCAGGCCGGCTTCAGAGTCTATTTCGGCCTCCGTAGAACGCATTGAAAATATGTGAAAATGTAAGAACCACATTGTGGTATTACAAGTGACTATTTTAATTTTAATTGTCCACACGTCCAACAAGTCCTTCTCTCGGTTTCTATCTGGCAACATGTTCTGTTTGGGATACAACCCTTTAAGACTAATGTTGAATGATAAATACCAAACCTCATGTGTAATTCTGACCATGAATAATCATTTGGATTTCTGCGATATAAGGCTTCAAAATAAGTATCTTGGGGGAAAATCCGCTTGATTACGATAT
>JARROL010000078.1:0-10953 GCA_037383965.1 Desulfobacterales bacterium
GCAGTCATGTCACCGAAAACAATGACCAGCGCCGACCTCCTGAAATTCATCGCGACGCATCACATCGATGCCACTATATTGCACCTGGACGCGCACACGTCCACGGTCAGCGACGCGGCGCGGGAACTCGGGGTCGACACCGGCCAAATCATCAAATCACTCGTTTTTATGATCGAAAATAAACCGCTGTTGGTGATCAACAACGGAACGGCGCGCGTGGACCGGAAGAAACTGGCAACGTTCCTCGGTGTGGGGCGCAAGCGGGTCAAATTTGCCAGCGCCGAGCAGGCCCTGGCCATCACCGGCTTCGTGGTGGGCAGCATGCCGCCTTTCGGTCATCGTCAGATGTTGCGCACGCTGGTGGCACCGGCCGTCACCCGGCTGGACCTGATTTTCGGCGGCGGCGGCGATATCGACGCCATGATGCGGCTGACGCCGTCTGACCTGGTGCGCGTCACCGGAGCGGAAATGACGGACGTGTCCGAATAGGAGGTGGGTTTCAAATGAAAGGCGTTAACCCAGCGGCCGGAACTCTCGGCGACGGCGGTCAAAACAAAACGGGAGGTTGCCTTCCGATCGGTGCTAGCGACCGCTGCCGGGCGGTTGTCAGGCGGCGCGTCCTGCCGTCACTCCCGGCGGTGCTGCTGGTGCTGGGGGTGATCTTGTCGGGTGCGACGGTTCGGGCCGCGGCCCTCGACGACAGCCGGTTTTTCTTCAGCGGCGACGGGCGGATCGACCTTTTGAGCGAAAAAAACGGGCACTCGTTTTCCGGCTCTTACCGCAACGGAGCGCAACGCTACGATGAAACGGCCCTCCGGACCATTTGCCGCGTCTTCGATGCACCCTACGATCCGGAGCTGTCGAACCTGTCCCTGAGGCTGCTCGAATTTCTCGACTTTCTGCAGGACAGCCTTCACCGGGAGGCGAAAATCACGATCACTTCCGGATACCGCAGCCCCGAATACAACACCAGGGTGCGCAACCGGGGCGGCCTGGCGGCCAAGGCCAGTCTCCACCAGTATGGCATGGCCGTCGACCTCAAAATGGAAGGGGTGCCGGCGAAGCGCGTCTGGAATGCGGTCAAGACGCTCGGCTTCGGAGGCGCCGGTTATTATCACGGGGCCACGGTCCACATCGACGTGGGACCGGCACGATCCTGGGACGAAACAACCTCGGGCGTCGGAACCGGTATTTCGGACGACAACAAGCTGATCGGTCTCGTGAGCGAGTATGACCGCTACCGGCCGGGGGAAACGGTGGCCCTGCAGTTTATCCGCATGACGGCCTTTCCGATCGGTGTGGCATCCGAATTCACCCTCGACCGCCGGGCCGGGACGGGCGGCGCAAAGAAAACGGTCAAATTCACACCATCTTTGACAATAGCGGCGGATCCGACCTGCCCGGTGTTTAACGATATCGACCAGATGGCGCATATCCGCTGGCGGTTGCCGGACGATCTGCCGCCGGGCCGCTATACGGTTCGCGCGCGGTTCTGCGGCGTCGAATGGAAGGGTATGCCGCCGGAGGTCGCCACTCCCGAATTCGAGGTCGTCCGGCCGTGAGTCGGGACCCGCTGCCTGAAAAATCCTCATAATGTGCTTCGAGAAAATTCGCGCCTTTGTTCGAAACGACCGGACCGAGTGGAAAGCACTGCAATACCATCCGCTTTTGATAAGAAAATAACCGGTTGAGCCCGTTGAGCCTGTTGAGTCCGTTGTGTCGGTTGATTAAATCACCGACCATTGTCTTAACTGACCTAACTCGCACAACAGCATTAAATACATATTAGAATTTTCATTCATTGTGGCGGGTCTAAAAGGGGCATGGGCGTTTATTTCGAAGATAAGGTTATCCCTCTGCTAACCGGCCAACAGTCTCAACGGGCTAAACGGCCCTAACCGACTCAACTGAACTAACTGGCACAACCGACCGCGCGCCTCCCCCTTTGAAAAAGGGGGATCGAGGGGGATTTTTAGAACGATGATCCTAAATCCCCCCTGACCCCCTTTTCAAAGGGGGGAATGTGTGGATCCCGGAAGCGGATAAGCGAAATCGAAAGACGGCTGAAACTCGCTGCCAACGGCCTCTATGCCCGGACCCGGCTCGGCTTTAAAAAGGTGTTGGATTCAGTATCCAGGCTCTCGCGTTACCCAGGCCGATGGATTAGGGTACGGTCCAAGGCCCCGTAGGCGGCAGTCAGCCGCCGGTCGTAACCGCTCATCCGGGTTCCAGCGCATCATTTTCATGCACCGTGGCGGCCCACAGGGCCATGAGTGTTGAACACGAAAATAAGATCGATATCATCCGCCAACCGGCAAACGGGCAAACGGGCTCAACCGGCCTAACCGACCTTCAGCGCGTCGTTTTCACGCATTATGGTGGGCCCCAGACCCATGACCGTCTAGCACGAGACCGACCGTCCGCCATTGTTGCGCGGTTTAAGGTGAGGGCCTATGCCGCCGTTATGGGAATCAAGGATATTCGCTTGACAACTGACCGACAGAATGGCCACTATACCAACGATTTGAACCGGCCCCTGCACGTCCATTTCCAGGGCGAAGACAACTTGTGCCATCTGATATATTTGCGGAAGGTCACCGGCTTTTGAATGGGAGGTACGTCATGCGACGAAGCATTTTACAATGGTTTGGTTGGGCTGTTTTCTGCAGTGTTCTGGCGGTTTCATGCGCCGGCACCCGAATGTCGCAGACCTGGGTGGATGAGGCCCGGCGCGGAAAACCGGTAACGGATGTCCTGGTGATCGTCATAGCGGACAAAGCCAAGAATCGGGAAGCCTTCGAGCACAAGTTCGTTCAGCAATTGAAGGCCGCCGGGGTCGAGGCCGTTTCGAGCGCCGATGTCATCCCCATGCCACGTGATCTCAAGCTGGAAAAGGATGTTATTCTGCAGGCAGTCGACAAATACGAGAATGACGCCGTCATCATATCGCATTTGACCGGCCTGGATAAAAAAGAAGTCTTCACCCGCACCGGCCCGATATATGGCGGTTACTACAACTACTACGGCTATACGTTCGAAGCCGTCCAGGACCCGGGGTTCTACAGTGAGGTCGCCACCGTTCGGCTGGAGACCAATCTTTACGATGTGAAAACGGAACAGCTCTTGTGGTCCGGGCAGTCGCAATCAGAGGATGTTCAATCGATCAACAAGCTCATCGATGAAGTGATAGCGCTGGTCATAAAGGATTTACAAAAGAACAAGCTGCTTCCGACCCAGAGTTAAGGGCCCCAGAAAAAAATAATTCCACATCTTGCTTGTCTTTTGGCCCGTCTACTGCGTTACAGCCACCGACACGTATCTCGATAAGCGCCGCTGTATGTGCCTTGTAGACGAACCCAAATCCGGCGCAATCTTGTGGAATTATTTCTTACCGTGACCCTGACGCCATCGTTCCTGAACAATATGGCAAAGCGTGATTAACACTTACGGATGAAAATCGGCAAATCCAGAGCGGGTTTTCTTTAGACCGGCCGCGCGGCCATAAACTGACTTCAAATCTTCGACGATCAAATAGAGGCAGGGAACCAGCGCCAGTGTGATCACGGTCGAGAACAAAACGCCGAATCCCAATGACACGGCCATCGGGATGAGGAAGCGCGCCTGCCGGGAGGTCTCGAATATCATGGGAGTGAGTCCGCCGAAGGTGGTCAGGGTGGTCAAAATGATGGGGCGAAAGCGCTGTAAAGCAGCCTGGAAAATAGAGGCGTAGGGCGGCAACCCGCTGCGGCGCCTGCGGTTGGCCGCGTCGATGAGCACCAGCGAATCGTTGATGACCACGCCCGTCAAGGCCAAAACCCCGAACATGCTGATGACGCTCAGGCTGTAGCCCATGATCATGTGGCCGATAACCGCCCCCACGATTCCGAATGGGATCGACATCATGATGATGGCCGGTTGCACGTAGCTGTTCAGGGGCACCGCCAGCATGGCGTAGATCACCATGAGAACGATGGCCAGACCCTTGAACAGGCTTTCCATGCTCTCGCGCTGATCGGCCTGGCGGCCTTCGAAACTGAACCCCAGCCCGGGATATCGACTCTGCAGGATGGGCAGCGTATCGGCTTTGACGGCGGCCAGGATTTCCCCGGCCTTGCTGCGGGGCTTCACATCGGCCGTAACGGTTATGATACGGCGGCCGTCACGGCGGTTGATATCGGTGTAGGCCCGGCCGCGATTGACGTTTACCGCGGATCGAAGCGGCAGTTCTCCCCCGGCCGGAGTGCGCAGGATCATCTCTTCGAGATTGTACTCGGATATGCGTTCCTGTTTCGGCAGCCGCACCATGACCTTGATTTCGTTGCGGCCGCGCTGCTGGCGGAGGGCCTCGGCGCCGTAAAAGGCGTGCCGCACCTGCCGGGCCACTGCCTGTGACGTCAACCCCTGGCTGCGCGCCTCGGGGCGCACCTGAAAATCGATTTGCTGTTTGCCCGGCGCAAATCCGTCATCCACATCTTCCACATTCGGAAAATACGTCAGCGCCTTGGCAAGATCGGCGCTCGCCATCTCCAAAAGATCCATGCGTTGGTGATTGAGTTCAATGCTGATGGCCGCGCCCCTGCCCGGACCACCGGAATCGGACTCGAAGCGCAGCGACTCCAACCCGGGCAGCTGCCCGACCTGCCGGCGCCAGAGATCGGTGAAAGCCGTGGTGGACAAAGTCCGAACCCCCGGCGGTTGCAGGTAGACCCGCACCGTGGCGATGTTGGCGTTCACAACCGCATAGATTCCCTCCACCAATTGCGCGCCACCGTTGGCGGCTGCCACCGACTCGGCTTCCGACACCAGTTTATCCTGGATCCGCTCGGTTTTGGAAAACGCGCTGCCGAAGGGCAGGGTCGCCCTGACAAACGCGTAGTCGGATTCGATTTTGGGAAACAATTCGAAGCCCAGGCGTCCGCTGCGAATGTACCCCACGGTGATGAGGAGAATCGCAATCCCCAGCCCCAGCGAAACGTAGCGCCACCGCAGTATCAGGCCCAGCAGAGGACCGTAGACGCGATCCACCCACCGCAGGAAGGCCCGCCCGAAGCGATTCTGGCCCCGTTCGAGCCATCCGAAAATGCCATAGGCCCGCCGGGTTTTTTGATGCCCCAGATGGGCGGGAAGAATCAACAGGCTTTCGATCAGGGATATGAAGAAAACGCAGACCACCACAACGGGGATTTGCTTGAACACCTTCCCCATAAAACCGGGCACGAAAAACATGGGCACGAAGGCCACCATATTGGTGAGCACGCTGAAAACAATCGGCATGGATATTTCACGTGCGCCGGTAACCGCGGCCTCGAACCAGGGTTTTCCACTCTGACGATAGTAGTAGACGTTTTCTCCCACCACGATGGCATCGTCTACAACGATGCCGAGGGTGACGATAAAGGCAAACATGGAAACCATGTTGATGCTGACACCGAAGGTGGGCAGAAAGAGCAGGGAGCCTAAAAAGGATATGGGAATGCCCAGGCTCACCCAGAATGCGAGCCGCGGTTCCAGAAACAGGGCCAGCAGCACGAACACCAGGGCCAGTCCGAGAATGCCGTTTCTGACCAAAAGTCCCAGCCTTTGGCGGTATATTTCGGATCGATCGCTGCGCAGATCGATGGACAACCCCGCGGGCAGGGTGCCTTTCAACTCCGTCACGACCTGCTTGACCGCATCGGATACCGCCAGGGGGGTTTGCTCGCCCACACGGTAAACATCGATGAGAACCGCCGGTTGGCCGTTGTATGTGGCCTCCCTGTCGGTTTCCTCGAAGCTGTCTTTGATAACGGCGATGTCCTCCAGCAAAATTCGCGTGCCGTCAGCTGCCGTGATGATGGAAATGGGGCCGAATTCACGCCCGAAGTCCCGTCGCTCCTTCAGGCGCACAAGAATGTCACCACCGGGGGTTTTTATGGCACCCCCCGGCACCTCAACACTGGCCTGTTGGACGCGCTGCGCCACTTCGCCGAGGGTCAGGTTGTAAGTGCGCAGCGTGTCCTGCGGAATTTCGATGGTAATTTCATGCGCGCGAACATTTTGCAATTCCACCTGCGTGATATCGGAATCCTGCAACAGGCGCTCCCGCACGACCTCGGCGTACTCCCGTAACACCTGTTCGCTTTGGTCGCCGTACAGGGCCAGAGAGACGACGTAGCGTTTGCGGGAGGCGATGGTGACCTGCGGTTCTTCCGCCTCTTCCGGAAATGAAGAGATCCGGTCCACCTCGGCCTTGATGTCCTGTGCCAGCCGTTGAATGTCTTCGCCTTCGATCATCTCCACCGTCACGGTACCCGAACCCTCCCGGGCGTTAGAGGAGACCTTTTCAATTCCCTCCAGGCCGGATACGGCTTCTTCGATGGCCAGCAGGATGCCCCGTTCCACTTCCTGCGGGCTGGCCCCGGGATAGGGGACGGTGACGGTCACGATGTCGAGTTCGAAATCGGGAAAGACTTCCTGCTTGATGCGGGTAACCCAGAACAATCCGCCCAGCAGCAGCACGAGCATGAGCAGGTTGGCGGCCACCGAATGACCGGCCATCCAGGAGATGGGGCCTTTTTCAGCCGGTACCGATTTGTTTTTATGGTCGCTCACGCTCAGGGCCTCCGCTTTTTCGATCTTCAGTGACGTCGACGGTTGTGGACGCCTGGCTGTGAGCCGGCTTCGGCTGAAGTTCCATGCCTTCTACCGGGGCAGGCAAATCCGAAACAATGAGCAACTCCCCGGCATGCAAATCGTTTTGCAGCACCACTGTTCGCTCATCTCTCCAGACAGGCGACACCGTTCGAATGGAGAGTGTTCTGTCGGTGGTCATGATCCAAACGGTACTGTCGTTTCGCAGTGCCGCGCGCGGGATGACAAATACGTCGTTCAATCGGCGGCCTTCCACTTCCGCGCGCACATATTCTCCGATCAACAAGGGAGGGGCGGTTTGTCGGCCCGCCTTATTTCGCAGTGGATCTTTGACTTCGATCAGGATACGGGCCATGCGACCTTCACTGGCCAGGTCCCCCATGAGCCGAATCACCTTTCCTTCAATGGTGTGTCCGCCGGCATAGTGAATCTTGGCGTCGGATCCCGTTTCTCCGGTCAACCGGGGAATTCGTATCCACTCCAGGCGGTCGACGGGTATCGACGCCTGGACCCAATAGGCATCCGTCCCCACGAGTTCGCCCAAAGGCTTTTGAGCGGAAACCTGAGATCCCACGTCGACAAATTTCGATCGTACAATGGCGTTGAAAGGCGCGGTGATTCGGGTGCGTTCCAGATCGAGGGCGGCCTTTTCAACCGTGGCCTTTGCGGACGCCACGTCTGCCATAGCCTTGTCCAGGTGCGGTTTGCGCAGCGCCAAATCGGATTCGGATTCCTTCCCTTTACGGGTGCTGCCGAGCAGCTGCCATTCCCTCTGTGCCACCTGCTGGCGGCCCAACTCCAATTTCAACTCGAACTCGGCTTTGGTCAGGTCACTCTTGCTCTGCGCCAAGGCGAGTTTGTAGTCCGCATCGTCCAGTCGTATGACACTGTCGCCTTGCTTCAGAAAGCCGCCTTCTTCAAACTCGGGGTTTACGGCCACAACTTGGCCGGACACTCGCGATTCGAGCTCGACTGTGCGGGCCGGCACAACCGTACCCATGGCGGTGACGACAACCTGGTGGGCCATGCTTTGCAGCGGCTGAGTTTCAACCACCGGGACCCACTTTACCGGTGGACGTCTTTGAGGCTTGGAGGCCGATTTCTGCAAATAGGTAGCGCCGGCAATTCCGATGAGGACGATGACCACGGCGGCCAGAATGCGCAGCAGCCTTTTCCACCAGCGCACCGGGGGTGGTTCCAACAACACTTCCGGACGGTTTCGGTCCTGGATCATGGTTATCCTCGTGACGGCTCGTCGGCGCTGCGGTTGCCGATATTTTCTTCTTGCATCTCAAACGGTGTCAGCTCTTGCGGCCATGTCCCCCCCAAGGCCCGGTGGAGTTGAATTCTTGAGGTGAGCAGGTCGGCCTGACGTCGGATCAGGTCTCTTTCGAGACCCTGAACCGTCAGCAGTTGCGTTAATACGGGCAGGTAGTCATTTAATCCGTTTTGGTAGCGCACACCCGCCTCTTCCAGTGCGCTGCGGGCACTGGCGACCACCTGTTTGAGCCCCTGAATGTGCTCCCGCTGTTTGGCCTCGCTGACCAGAGCGTCTTCGACTTCTTTGACGGCCGTCAGAACCGCGTTGTAGTACGCCGCCAGGTTTTCATCGGCCAACGCCCGGGTTCGGTCGACCTCGGCCGCCAACCGGCCGCCGTCCAGTACCGGAACGCTCAGGTTGGCCGCCAGACTCAGCAGCCAGTTGCTGAACAGCAGATCGAAATCGCCCTGGCCATATCGGGCTCTGGCCGTCAGGCTCAGTGCCGGTAGGCGCGCGGCCCGGGCAGCGGCGATTTGCCAGTCGGCCGCTTCGAGCCGCAGTCCCGCGCTTCTCACGTCGGGACGAGCCGCCAGCAAGTCGGCCGGCAGTCCCGTGGGCGGCAGAGCCGCGGGCTGCGGCAGCTTCGAGCGGGTGATGCCCAGTTCGGTAAGGGGCGGCCGGCCTAAAAGAATCGCCAGTTCGTGGCGCAGCAGTTCTTCATCTCTTTCAACGAGCGGGATTTCGGCCTTGACAGCTTCAACGACCTGCTGTTGCTGGTAGACGTCCAAAGCCGATACGATGGCCATCCGGAAGCGGAGTTCGACCAGCTCCAGGAGCGTTTCGTTTACCCGCAGCTGCTCCTCCAGAAGTTGCTTCTGCATGCGCTGGGAAATGATCTGGATCCAGCGGTTCGCTACCTCGGCGGCGATGGTGACGGCGGCAGTGTTTACGTCTTCACGCGAGGCCGCGGCCTCAAGGAGGGCCGCGTCCCGCTGGGCCCGTATGCGGCCCCACAGGTCCACCTCGTAGCCGGCAATCAGGCCCAGGTTGGCGTCTTCGATACCAAAGCTGTTGGAAGAACTATCGGTGAACTTTTCCCGCCCGACCAGCGCATTTCCAACCCCGTCCAACTGGGGATAGCGCTCGGCTCCGGCTTGGACCGAAATCGCTTTGGCCTGCTTCAGCCTGGCCCAGGCCTCCTGCAGGGAAAAATTCCCGGTCAGAGCTGTTGACACCAGATGGTTGAGTTCCGGGTCGTTGAAACTTTCCCACCAGTGCTGGTCCGGTTCCGTTTCACCCGTGTACAGAGAGAAAGTCCGGGGGAGAGTTTCGGCCGGGACCATTGGCATCGTCGGGGTAAACAGACTGCAGGCTGTGAGCAGGATTTCGACCAATGTCAGCATGACGACGAGGCGATTGGACAAGCGTGCATCGATTTTGGATTCACCCGCGACGGTTTGATCCGCGGTCGATTCGTCCGGACGTCGCTGCCGCGCGATGTGCCGTAAGCTAGTCTGTTCGCGACTTGGTCGGCAGCCGATGTCGGATGCTTTATCGCATGTCGGTATCAATCGGTAACCTCTCAAAAAGGCCGCAAATTTTCATGTCAGCCCTATGACTATCGGACAATAATACAAATCGTTTTGTGGTCGTAAACAGTTTACGCTTGACGTCGTCTCGATATGCGCCGCTGGATGTGCCTTGTAGACGAACCCAAATTCGGCGCAATCTTGTGGAATTATTTCTTACCGTGACATGACAGCTTTTATTACTATCATACAATAATACGAAACGTTTTGTGGGCGCAAACACTATAAGTTTGACGTCGTTCGTTTAATGGCGGATGTCGGGTACCGGCAAGGTTATATGCCACAGATATGGCGTGTTTCGCGGGGGGGCTCCTCGTTATCCTGCATCTCCCGGCGGATCTCGTTAAACTCTTTTTTGTGGGTGAGAAAGGCTTCCACAACGTCGGGATCGAAGTGGCACCCCTTCTCGCGAACGATGATCGCCACCGCTTCTTCGTGGCTATAGGCTTTCTTGTAACTGCGTCGGGAGGTGAGGGCATCGTAGACGTCGGCCAGGGCGACGATACGGGTGGACAGTGGAATCGTTTCGCCGGACAGCCCGGCCGGATAGCCTGAACCGTCCCATTTTTCATGGTGGTGGTAGGCGATCTGCTTGCCGATCGTGAGAAATGACTCGCCCCGCACCTGGGATTCGGCAGCCTCGAGAACGCTGCCACCCAGGATGCAATGGTTCTTGACCACCTCGAACTCGGCGCTGGTGAGCCGGTCCGGTTTGAGCAAAATCGCATCCGGGACACCGACCTTGCCGATATCGTGCAAAATGGCCGACAGACTGATGTCGTCAAGATATTGCGGGGTGATATAACCGCGATAGGCCGGCTTGTGAGCCAGCTCCTTTGCGAGGATGCGGGTATATCGGCAGATCCGCTCCAAGTGCCGGCCGGTGCCCTTGTCCCGGAACTCCGCCAGCTTGGCGAGTCCCATAATGGTGGCTGCCCTTGCCTGCCGCAGATTTTCGAATGAGGACCGCAAATCGTTTTCCAGTTTTTTACGCTTGCTGATGTCCCGAATCACCATCTGCATGCCCACCGTGTGCTCTTTGCCACCGATAGGCCGGGCATTGCACTCCACTTCGAGGACCTTGCCCTCCCGTGTCCTCACCCGGAACTGAAGCCCCTTGAGATCCTTTCCCACTGCGAGGCAGGCCTGCAGCTGGTTTTCGACCCAGTGCGCATCATCCGGGTGCATGACGTCCCGGAAGACGACAGTGCGGGCACCGTCGGCAGTTGCCGCGCCAAGAGTCTCATAAAAACGCGGGTTGGCTTTCAAGATTCGGCCCCGGCGATCGACAAGCAGGACCATGTCGACGATGTTTTCGTAAAGCTCCCGGTAGCGCAGCTCGGACTCTTCCAACTCCTTGGCCCGCTTGTCGACTTCGCGTTCGAGGTTCTGAGCGTGATAGGCTAACTCGTCATTGAGATTTGACAGTTCGGTGCGCAAGGCAAATTCTGTTTTTCGGGCATTGGTTTCGGC
>JARROL010000079.1:0-9770 GCA_037383965.1 Desulfobacterales bacterium
CATGCTGACGGCACCTGAAAGCAAAGCCTGTCGTCTGATCATGGACGGCTTGCGGACCAAAAAGTCATAGGTGCATTCAACCGCTGCGGACGTTGTGATCGTCGGAGGGGGGCTGGCGGGTGTGAGCTGCGCACGCCACTTACAGGATAAAGGCGTGTCCTTCCGCCTCCTCGAGGCATCGGATCGCATTGGCGGCCGTGTGAAAACGGACCGCGTCGATGGTTTCCTTCTGGACCGCGGGTTCCAGGTGCTGCAGACGGCATACCCGGTCGCCCGCCGAACACTGATAAATTACCCCTTAAGGCTAAAGCGATTTCCCCCCGGTGTCGTCATTCATCACGATAACCGTCTTTACACCCTGGCTGATCCGCGCCGTTGTCCCAGATATTTATGGGAAACGATGACGGCCCCCGTCGGTACGCTGGCCGACCGCCTGCGGATGTTGAAACTGGCCCGCAAGGTTTGCCGTGGTTCTGACGAAAGCTTGTTTCAGGAGCCCGAATCAACCGCTGTTGCGTTTTTAAAAGCCAGCGGTTTTTCCGAAAAAATGATCCGCTCCTTTTTTAATCCCTTCTTCGGTGGCGTCTGTCTTGACCCTCAGATGCGGGCGTCAAGCCGGGTGCTTCAATATGTGTTCCGTATGTTCGCCACGGGTGATGCCGCCTTGCCGGAAAACGGCATGGAAGAAATTCCCCGGCAGACATCGCGAACGATACCGACTGAGCGAATCCTGACCGGCGTTCGCGTCGATCGCGTGGCGGAGGGAAAGGTGGTGCTGGAAAACGGCCGGGAGTGGCGGACTCGAGCGGTGGTACTGGCAACGGAAGGTCCGGAAGTTCAGCGTTTGTTGGGCAGACCCGATCCAAACGGCTCTGTCGGCGAAACCTGTCTCTACTTTTCCACCAACCAGCCGCCGATTAAAGAACCTTTCCTCGTTCTAAACGGGGATGGTAAAGGACCCGTCAACAATGTCGCTTTCCCCAGCATGGTGTCACCCGCGTACGCACCGCCGGGCCGGCACCTGGTCTCCGTTGTTGTGCTGGGGCTGCCGTCCGGGAACGCAGCCGGTGTAGAATCTCACGTTCGGGCGCAGTTGGGCGAGTGGTTCGGACCGATGGTCCGCAGATGGCGCCATTTGAAAACCTACCGCATTCGGCACGCACTGCCGCAACAGTTCCCGCCGACCTCTGACCCGACGGTGCCGCAACCGCCTGTCGGCCCTGGAATCTTCGTTTGTGGAGAATACGGCAGTCTTGCAGGCATCCAGTGGGCAATGCTCTCTGGGCACCTTACGGCCGAAACCGTGATAGCCCACCTCAAGCACTGACATTTTTTTAATTCGAGAGTTTTGGCACTTCTGCAAGCAGTAATGACGATCTGTAGCTGCGGCGGTAAACTCTTCGCAAACACCTGTGATGCCCGACAAATTCTCTATCGTTCATTCACGAATTGACGCCGAAATTGAGAAAAAGGGCTATTTATGGACAAAAAAACTCGCTATTTGAAGGTACGCACCGCGCCCATGCCGCCGTCTACGGATATAATCTGACCGGTTATCCAGGATGATGCGTCGCTCAACAAAAAGTGGGCGATGTCGGCGATGTCGCGCGGGGTGCCGGTTCGCTTCAGGGGATGGCGGTCGGCCGCTGCTTTGCGCTTGCCATCGTCAGCCAGCAGCGCTCCGGCGAGCGGCGTATCGGTCAGCGAGGGTGCGATGGCGTTGACCCGAATACGCGGTGCAAACTCTGCGGCCAGAGAGCGAGTCAGCCCTTCCACCGCTCCTTTTGCACTTGCAATGGACGCATGAAACGGCATGCCGGTGCCGACGGCCACGGTGCTGAACAACACAATTGCCGCCGTGGGGTCGGCCTTTTTAAGCGAATTGAGACAGCCCTTGATCACCGCGACCGCACCCAGCAGGTTGATGTGGTAATCTTCCAGAAACGCCTCTGCCGTCAGTCGTGTAAAGGGCCTCAGACGGATGCTGCCGGGGCAATATGCCAGTCCACTGAGTTTTTCGAACAGCCCGTCGGATGGAAATTCGTCATGAGTGGCATCGAAGGGGATATGACGAACACCGGGCAGTTCGGTCAACTGCCCGGGAGTGCGCGATAAAACGGACACCTGGTGACCGTCGTCGATCAGCCTGCGGGTGAGCTCGAAACCGATTCCCGAACTGCCCCCCACGACAACGAAATTTCTCGGTTCGGTCATTTTGTCCTCCAAATAAAAACCAGTTACGCATGGTCACGATCGTGCGGACAAATGCTCCTCGATTGTCCCGCCGACGGCTGAATATGACAGCAAAGAAATATTTCTTCCCAAACTGATCGGTCTAAATTTAAGCACCATTTACTTACCCGGCCGTATAGTGAATGACCGCCGCCGGTTCGAGTATTCGAAAGGTAAAGGATTCGGTAAAATAGAGTTTGACCTTGTCCTGGCTGTGGGCCTCGTATCCGATGGCCAGGTCCTGACCCAGAATCAACTCCAGATCTCCGCCGCGTGTGGAAACGAGATAGGCTTCATCCTTGAATTTGTCCGCAAGATAAGGGCTCAGGACAACCGGTCCCCCCAGAATGCTCTCCGCCTGCATCTTGACCGGATAACCCTGGAAATGCGAAGACATCCGGCTCCACAGCTTGGGCCCCACGACGAAGGCATATGGGCCTTCGACCGAGCGTTCCGTAAAAGCGGTTATGCCCTCTGCGACACCTTCCAGCAACTGCTCGGGCTTGGCGCCGATAGTCAAGCACTCCGTACCGGTGCACATTTTCAGGCCTCTTATGTTGGCTTCGGGCAACCCATGGTAAACGACTTTTTCCTCAAAAAGAGCGATTTTCTTGGCCGCCGCTTCCAGGTTGGACAGATCGACGTCCTTGGCGCCGCGGACGACGTTGTCCATTTCGGCAATGTCCAGCTCGAATGGAATGCGTGTTTCCACCAGGTGATGGACCTTGTGGATGCCGTATGCCGGACCATCTTTCGGTTGTTTTGCGGGATACTCGAGGCGCCCCTCCGGTACTCCCGGGAAATTGGTACCCATGGGTCCGGACAAATCGACGACCTTGCGCGCCGACAGCAAGGCTTTCAGGCTGCGGGCCGCCTGGGCATCGATTTCAAGCCATGCTTCAGCGGGTACCGGTGCCAGCTCTCGTTTTAAAAAATCCATCGCGTCACCTCCTTTTTATTCTTCCGTTGCATATTCGAAACAATCAAATATAAGCCTATTTCTTCAGGCTGCCAATCCCCAGACCGTAAGACACGGTTTTGCCGGCATTGCTCCCCGACGTCCCAACTCCGCCGGGCACCTCCGGCAGCACGATACCCAGCAGTTTTTCCTTGGCGTCCAGAAAGAGCCTGCCGAGGGTGTTGAGATCCTCATCCGAGAAAACCTGCCGGGCCGCTGGAAATATTTCGGCTTCCTCTTCATCCAGGTGGTGCGTGGTGTACTCCCCGAGCCCTTCGATCTTGATCGGAAAGTTTTCGTGCTCGTGCGGAAACCCTTCGGCATCCTTGATGATCAGCTCGATGATGTGGTGTTCGTTGACGGCCTCGAGTGCGTCGTGACGTTGCGTGGCGATCTGCTCCAGTAGATCGTAGAAATACTTTTCCTCCATTGTGTGATGGACCACCAGATGACGTGTGAATTCCTCGAAAACTGCCGGATCGTTCTCGGACTTCTGGTAAAGTTGCCTGAGTACACCGTGATGATCGACCAACGCCGTAATGATATCCATGATTCCTCCCTGATACGTCCAATTGCTGTTGTTTTTGTCTTGCGTTATTTGCACCGATTTTCGTCACTATGCCGCAGCCCGACTCGCGTCAAGGTAAAACGCGGTCTCGCGTCCTTACCGTCAAGGTGCGATATGATTATTAACTATGGGATATCGTCACGTCGATCGCATGTTCGCGGATACCGTTGTTGCCGTAGCCCAGGAAATTCCAATGGGCCTCCTCGGGCTGCCGGTTCCCCTTTGTATCCGTCGCACGCGTCATTATCGTGTAGTTTCCAGGCTGGCCGACATCCCACAAGTACTCCCAGTGCCGCCAGGCAAAGTCTTGGTTGAAACCGATCAGTTGGGCCGGATGCCAGGTCAAACCGTCATCGACGGAGACCTCGACCTTCTGGATGCCCGTTTCACCCGCATAGGCCGCGCCCCGGATGGGGACCAGGCCGACAGGGAGCGTTTCGTTTTTCAGGGGTTCAACGATGATCGATTTGAGGGCGATGCCTGTGACCACGGCCCCGCTTTTTGGGTCTTCGCCCTTCTGGAAAACGCGATAGACCTTGTCCATGAAAAACCCTTCATAGGGGCGTTCGAGGACCGTGATCCTTTTAAGCCACTTGACACAATTGGCACCGGTCCATCCCAGAGCCAGAGCCCTTAACGGGTAACCGTGGTCGACAGGCAAGGGTTCGCCATTCATTTCATAGGCCAGGAGAGTCGACGCCATCGCTTTGTCGAGCGGGATGCTGCGGATGAATTTGATCCCGGCGGACCCCAGGGGCTTGTCGAAGCCTTCGAAGCCGACGTGTTTGGCCTCGTCTTTTAGTCCCGCCTTCTCGAGCAACTCCTTGAGCCAGACGCCGCCCCAGATGGCGTTGCCGACCCCACCGATCGTCCACGGATTACCGGAGGCCTTGTCTTTGAACAGGGAGCGGCCATTGCCGGAGCACTCCAGTGTGTCGGCCAATTCCACCTTCGGAAAACGGCGGATGTCCGCAAAAGTCAATGTCAGTTCATTTTGCACCAATCCGTCGAGGGAGAGCGTCCAGTCTGAAAGCGCCACCGGGCTGTCCGCGAACTGCCCTTGGTTCCGTTTGAAGAAAACCTTATTGTCGGTCGTCCAGGTGCGAAGGCTTTCGACCGGTGTTTCGGCGTTGAGTGGTTTTTCCGTCATGATTCTGATTTTCTTGCTCGTCATGATGACCTCCGCAGTTCAATGTTAAAAATTGTCACATTAAAATCATATTCGGACGTTTTACACAAGCCGGTAAAATTCGGTCATAAGATCGAAATCTAGTGTGACAATTTTTAAAGAAGGTTCAGGTCGTTCAGGTAGACGTCCGCTTGCTTCAACACTTGCTTCTTCTCCTTTTCCTGCATACGGTCCCATGTCCGATACATCATTGCCACCCGCGGATTTTTTTGCAGTCGACGGCGATGCCGGTCGAAAAATGCCCAGTAAAAACTGTTGAAGGGGCAGGCCTTGTCTCCATGGCGTTTTTTCCAGTCGTATTGGCATGATTCACAATAATTGCTCATGGTGTGAATGTATTTAGCCGACGAAACATAGGGCTTGGTGGCGACGAGACCGCCATCGGCAAATTGGCTCATTGCCCGGGTGTTTGGAAGTTCCACCCACTGAACGGCATCGATGTACACTCCCAGATACCACTCATCGACCGCATCCGGATCGATCCCGGCCATCAAAGCGAAATTTCCGGTCACCATCAAACGCTGGATGTGATGGGCATAAGCATGCTCGAGTGATTGGCCGACAGCAGCCTGCATGCACGTCATGTGGGTCTCTCCGGTCCAGTAAAAATCGGGCAGGTCCGCCGTGTGCTCGAAATAATTCATCGTGTCCAGACCCGGCATCTGCGCCCAGTACACCCCGCGCATGAATTCGCGCCAGCCGAGAACCTGGCGGACAAATCCTTCGATCTGCTGAATCTTGATTTTAGATTTACCATCCTCCCAGGCACGGATTACTTCCTCGATGACCTCGAGCGGGTGCAGCATTTTCGAATTCAGGGCAAACGACAGCCGCGAGTGAAACAAATGCCAATTCTCGACGATCATGGCATCCTGGTAGGTACCGAAGGCCGGGAGACTATTTTTGACGAAAGTCTCGAGCAGGTCGAGTGACTGGGTGCGGGTAACGGGCCAGATGAGGTTTTCGGGCTCAACCTGACCGAATGTTTTTACCCCTGCCCGGTGGATCGTTCGGCAGATATCGGCGACATCATTTTTGAACAACAAGGGCTGAGGGATCGGCAATCGGTTGTCGTATGCCTGACGGTTTTTCTGGTCGTAGTTCCACCGCCCGCCTGCGGGTTTGTCCTTATCCATCATGATATCGTGACGCTTTCGCATCCGGCGGTAGAAAGATTCCATCAGGTAGCGTTTTTTACCGTCAAAAAAATCCTTCAATTCATGTCGTTCGGTCAAGAAATGTTCCGTGTCGACCGCAAGGAAAGGCACCGGAAGTGATTCGCCCAGTTTCTGCAGCTGGACATCCAGCCGGTACTCGTCGGGCAGAAGATATTCGAACCGTGTAAACTTCTTCTTCTTAATGAGAGCAACCACATTTTTGTCGATGGTCTGATGATTTTCCCGATCGTCAAGCTTCACATAAACGACCCGATGACCGAGTCGGCCGAGCCTTTGCGCAAAAGCGCGCATGGCCGCAAAAAAGGCGGCCACCTTTTGAATGTGGTGCTTGACATAGTCTGTTTCCTGACGGATTTCCATCAGGACGTAGGTGACATCCCGATCGACTTCCTTAAACCAGGAGTGTTTTTCATTCAGCTGATCGCCTAGCACCAGGCGGAGAATTTTTTGACGCGGCATATCACTCAGACTTCGGATAAGTTAACGCCAAAATTGGCAAAATACTTCCGCGATACTATTAAATCGCGTGGAAGATGTGACATTGTTTCGAGACAATACACGCTCACCATCTATCTTTATCGCCGGGCATTATCTCCGGGTTTTATCTCCGGGCGGCATCACCGGGAGACTTTCCCGCCAGAGTCGAAGGCATTGCGCAAGAGGCGGTCAGCCGGGGGGTAAATCGCGCAGGGCCGTTGACAAGCGGTCTGTTGATAGATCGGGCAATCGATTTGAGCATGCCGTAAAAAACCCATTCATGAAACGGATACAGAAAATACCAGTACAGGATACCGCCCAGCCCCTGTGGCAAAAACCGCGACAGCATCTGCAGCTCCGTTTGTTTATCTCCTATCGGCGTCAACCGGAACTCCAGCATGGCTTCACCCGGTGTTTTCATTTCGGCCAGAAGCAACAACCGCTGCGGTGGGTCGACTTTCAAGACCCGCCAGAAATCCAATGCATCACCGACCATCAGTTCGGATGGATGGCGCCGCCCTCTTCGCAAACCGGCGCCCCCGACAAGACGATCGATGAGGCCGCGCAGGCGCCAAAGCGCGTCCAGGTGATACCATCCGGTTCTTCCGCCGATCCTGCTGATCGGTCCCCAGACTTCTTCAGCTGTCGCCCGGATGCGCACCCGATAGCCGCAGCTCAATATCGTACCGCCGGCCCACTGTGCATCTCCGCAATGGGCCCATTCGGGTTCGAGCATCGCCCCGGCATCCATCCAGCAGGTATCGACCTGTTCCTGCTTCACTTTGTCCAGCGCCGTCCGTATCGCATCACGGCAACTGAGCAGCTCCTGAGGGATTATGGATTGAATTCGATTCTCGGTGCAGACGGCCTCGCTGGTCAGCCCCTCCGTAAGCGGCAGTGCGATCGAGGTCGGCACGGGGCTGATAAAATTGATCCAGTAGGCGCTCAGAGTCGGTGTCAGCACTGGAACCGGCAGGATGAGACGTTTTCGAAGTCCCGCCTCCTGCGCATAGATGTCCAGGAGATTGCGGTAGGTGAGAACGTCCGGGCCACCGATATCGTACGTTTGCCCGGTCGTTTCGTCGTGGGAGAGACATCCGGCCAGGTAGCCGATGACGTTTCGTATGGCTATGGGCTGATTGAGGGACTCAACCCACCGTGGCGTAATCATCACCGGCAGGTGCTCCACGAGATATCTCAAAATTTCAAACGATGCACTGCCGGAACCCAGTATCATCGGCGCCCGCAAATCGGTTGTCGGCACCGGACCCGATTGGAGAATCTTAGCGACCTCGATGCGCGACAGAAGGTGTTTGCTCAGTGCGCCCTGCTTTGCTTCGGCCAAACCGCCCAGGTAGATGATCTTCTCCAAGCCGGCCGTGGATGACGCCTCAACCATATTGTGGGCCGCCTGGCGATCGGCTTCGACAAACTTCTCTCTCTGGGCGATCATGGAGTGGACCAGGTAGTAAGCCGCCCAACACCCCTTGGCGGCTTTTGTGAGGGATTCGAGATCCAAAACATCCCCCTGCACCAGCTCGACCCTTTCATGATGCGCCCACGGTCGGCAGCCCAGTTTTTCGAGGTTTCTGCCCATCGCTCGCACCCGATACCCCGCCTCGAGCAAAGCTGGAACCAGCCGTCCGCCGACATACCCCGTAGCACCGGTGATGAGAATCGGTTTTTCCTTTTGAATTTTGGTCATTGTAATTTTTTTGGTATTTGTTTTTTGCGATTTGGCATTTATCACCGAAACTTAAACATTTTCCTCTTCGATCAAACTGTATGCTTGCAACCAGGGGTAGTACTCATATAAGAAGATCCGACTATATCGCTTCAAATCTCACCCGAACCGACGGTAACGATCCCCAGATAGCCGTCGACCGTGACATCCTCACCGGTTCTCACAAGGGTTGTGGCATCCGGTATGCCGGTGACGCACGGCAAACCGTATTCCCGCGCGATTATCGCGCCGTGAATCAGCATGCCGCCCCTTCTCTCCACCACCGCTGCGGCCAACGGGACGACGAACGTCATGTTCGGGTCGACCGCATCACACACCATGACATCCCCATACTGGAAATCGGCAAGATCCGAATGCTCCCGAATCACACGGGCTCTGCCCCTGGCGACACCGGGCCCGGCCGGCTGGCCGATGAGCTGCCTGGCCTTGATGTTCCGCGGACGTCCTGCGTTTTCTTCTTCCGGCGTTTTCGGTGATGTGGAGTGATCCAAATCGGCCAGCAGATCTTCAAGGATCTGCGAAACGCCGCTGTTGCGCTTTTCCTGGTTTAGATCGAAGACTCGCCGGCGGGCTGTTTGAATGGCCGCCAGCAACTGGGATTCTATTCTGCCCAGATAGATGTTGTCGTCGTCCCGCAGCTGGTAACTGGCTCGGGCCAGATCGAGCTTTTCGGCAACCTGTGTTCGTTCGCCCTCACCGAACCGGTTCAGAAACGCTTTCCTCAGTTCATCGGTGCGCTTCAAACTTCGGCGGGCTGTCGATACCGGAGGATGCGTCGCCATTTCAAGCAGAATGTTGACCAGTGGTTCCTTTGCCTGGAGGCACTGGGTCCCGCCCGTAACTGAGCAGGACAAATCGCCGTATTCCCGGATGAAACGCTCGACCTTCCGGTTGAATACGGATGTCTCCTCAATATGACCACCGCCCCTCAGATTTTCCGCAAGCCCGGGATCGTTGCGAATCATATCGGCCAGCTCTTCAAGCATCCGGTTGCGCTTGACGCTGACCATTTGGGTGTCTGACAGCAAATCGATGAACTCATAAGGGTCATCGGGTCGCACCGCATCGTTGTAAAACTGGCCAAACAGACGAATACCGTGACCAGCCGCGCTTATCCTCGCCGCCTGCGGATTTAAGGGTCGTGATCGGCCGGGACTGCAGCAGGTGAATGTCATGGTCCCTGAACGTCCATTCGACATCCTGAGGAGCGTCGAAAAATTCTTCGGCCTGCATGGCCGTATCGAATACGGCCCGAACTTCTTGTGGGTTGAGCGGCGGGTGCTGCGCGATATACCGCGGCAGAGGCGCTTTGTGCACGCCGTTTTCACCTGGAACCAGCCAGTAGTGTCGCAGAGCCGGGAGGTGCGATAAGATTTCCCGCGTCCTGCGATCCACTATCCAGCGGTCAGGCGCCACGATGCCGT
>JARROL010000080.1:0-22230 GCA_037383965.1 Desulfobacterales bacterium
GTCGACACTCCCGGCGACTCTTTGGCAGTGCTACACTCTATGCTTCGCGCAACCGGTTCATAAGGGGCATCGTCAGGGACATCAGCAAGGGAGGAATGTTCATCGAGGCCGCTGACGGAATCGCCTTGGGAGAGCGGTTGAACCTGGCGATCCCGGCCGTCCATCGGCGAAAGGATTTCACAGTGCGAGGTGAAGTTGTGCGGGTCGATCCGAATGGTCTGGCCATTCGATTTGAGCGCCTCATCAAAAAATAGTGACAGTCTCATGCAGAACGCATTGACAAAGAAACCACTGCGATATTTGCTTGCAGCCGCCATTTTGCTCGGATTCGCCGGTGGTGTTTCTCCTGCCGATAAAACCGGGCCGCCCGAAAATGATGTGACGTCCCAACCGATTGAAATTACAGCCGACCGGCTGGTCAGCCATGGTGATCAGAACTATGCCGAATTCATCGGGAACGTGGAAGCCGCTCAAGGAAATTTTTCCATCCGCTCCGACACGCTTAAAATCACCTATCAACGGTCAGCAGGCGCGGGCTCAAAAGGAACAACCGACGCCGATTCAATTGAAAAAATCGAGGCGATCGGACGAGTTAAGATAAAATCCGATAATCGCCGGGCTGAAACCGACCGCGCGGAATACCGCATGCAAGACGACGTAATCGAACTGATTGGTGAAAATTCTTTCTTGACCGACGGGAAGAATACGCTGACGGGATCAAAGATCACCTGGCGTCGTAAAACCGGTGAAATAACGGTGGCGGGCAGTGATCAGAAACGGGTAAAAGCCGTATTTTATTCGACAAAAACTCTTGCCCCTCAGACTCAAAACCCCGCCGACGATACTGACAAAGCCGCGCCGAAATGAGCTTGCCATGACCCTAACCGCCATCGGTTTGAGGAAATGCGGTATTGGCATACAGGTATTCCATCTTCTCCTTATGCTTTAGCTCTTCACTGGCAATTTTCAGTAACATGGTATGCAAATCGCCCTGGGGATGCAGGCGCGCAAGTCCCGTGTAGAAATCATGCGATCGCATTTCGCGGTGAGCAGCGACCAGGTAGACGTCTTCGCTGCGCATATCTTCCGCCACCGGCGGTTCTTCAAGATACTCGGCGATTTTGTATTCAACCGGATCGTTCATTCTCAGGGCCTGCACCCCGAATCCGCCATCACGGTATTTGACCAGAAATTCGCGGTGTTTCTTCTCTTCGCCAGCGATAAACTCCAGGGTATCCTTTGCCGAGCGCTCATGAACTTTGCCGAATATATCCATGTAAAACCGGTAGGCTTCCTCTTCACGTTTAATCGCGATATCAATGACTTCCGCAACTTTTTTGTCGTTCATTTCCAACCTCCTGTATTTTATGTGCGACCTGGCGCCGAATGTCCCTCAGATCCAGCAACCGCCGGTAGCACAGCATCAACCCGATCCATTCGGCCAAACGACCAGACGGATCGCGGAAGCGGTGCTCTAATTGGTCAGCCAGCTTCGCCTCGATCTGTGCGAGAGCGTCGGACCAATCCCGGCGATCGGGATCCTCGCTCAGAAGATGACGGTAAATCTCGGCAGCCATGTCATAATGACCCTGCCCGGCGTAAATCTTGGCCATGGTCGCCGTTCGAATGCCGGTGTCGCCCGAATGCATCATATCCGCCTTTCCCGTGTTTCCTGAGTCAACGACCACCCGCATATCGGGTGGCCTGGATTTCCGGCCGCAGGCCGGAAAAACAAATGCACGTGAGTGCGTTGATCGTTGCGGTTGTAACCGGGTGAAGGGCACCCGGTTTGAAAACAACCAATCAACGGTTTCCGTCGCCGCCGCCGGTCCCTTCATCGGCATGATTAACCCTGTTCGACGATACCGGATTTGAAGGTTTGACAATCACCTCATTACTGCCGATCATACCCAACTCGCTGCGGGCAATGCTCTCGATGTAGGCCGGATCGTTTTTCAACCGCTCGATCTGCCGGTAAAGCCGTGCGTTTTCTTTCGCAATGGCCGTGTTTTCCGATACCACCTCACGATACCGGGTCTTCAGGTGCTGCCGGTCAGTCAACCCGTTTTCACCGAAAACAATCAATAGCAGCGTCGATAAAATGACCATAAGCGCCGCTGCCAAAAAGAATTTCTGTTTAATCGTCATAAATATAGATACAATAATACAATAATACGCCGGCCGTCAATCAGACCCTCTCTGGCTGTATCCACTATCTTTCAAAAATGAACAACCCATTGATTGCACCGGGTGAGCGGCTCCATGTCAATGGTCACCGAGAATGGCTGCTCTGGGATGATCATATTGAATAATAAGTGCTGTTTATTAATTTGAAACCATTCGGGGTTGCCGGTCTTGTTGCAGCTGCGACATCAGCCCTGTATTTGCGGTGACCTCGACAATCGCTCACTCTAAACGGTGTCATCATAAAAGGAGCGGCAGCATTGGCCAATCATAAATCAGCCTTGAAACGGGCACGGCAGAACGACATCCGGCGCCTGCGCAACAAAGCAATCAGAACCCGGGTAAAAAATGTGGTTAAAGATGTTCGGCAGACCCTTGCCGTTCAAAGCGGCTCGGATGCGGCGGTCGAACTGAACACCGCCAAGTCCGCCATCGACAAAGCCGCCAAAAAAGGGGTCATCCACCGCAACACCGCCGCCAGAAAGATCTCCCGCCTGACCAAACAGGTGAATGCCGCCCGCAAATAAAAAAACGTCGCTCCAGGAACAGACGTATCGGCGGGAATGTTCCGGATATCTCCTCTTTAAGCCAAATATCCGGAAACGGGAAGCCTCGGGTATACTCGGCTAAAAACCCGAGGTCATGCGGTTGTATATCGTTTCGGCCAGGAGCCTGGTAGCGTTGGTGATCGCCGCGCGCTTGTTGACGTCCGTCGTTAATTTGTCGGCTTCGACCCTGTATGGTTGACTTGCCGACAGCGCATCAGCCCGCCAGAGGACCTTGCCATCCGTTCCCGTAAGACGGGCCGCCACCTTAATGACGACTCGCCGTTCCGCACTGCTCAACTGTGTCCGCAGGGAAACGGTGTAAATCTGAACGGTCGAAATCACCCCGGAAAGCTCCGCATCGGCGGTTTGCCTCTCACTCACCAGGATGCCCTTCGGCCCAAGTGAAAGGAACTCATCGGTCAATTGAGCCGCCAGTAAGTTCTCGACACCGAGTTCGGAGGTGCGGTTGTTAAAAATTGTAATGAAGACCCGCTTCACTTCGCCCGGCAATTCGCCGCCCCCTGAAAAACGATACCCGCAGGAGGCAATGGTGAAAACGGCCAGAACCACGATTCCGATTATTTTCCCGGGACTATCCAATTCGAACACCTGACTGTCAAATGACGATGTTGACGAGTTTTTTCTTCACAACGATCACTTTTTTGACCGGCCGATCTTCAATGAATTTTTTGACCCGCTCGTCAGCCAGCGCTTTTTTCTTAAGGGTGTCGTCGCCGGAATCGGCGTCGGCATTAAAACGGCTCCTGAGCTTTCCGTTCACCTGAACCACGATTTCGAGTTTGTCTCTTATCAGTGCGCTTTCGCTGAATTTCGGCCACGGCTCCTGAAGAACGCTGGGCTCGTGGCCCAGTGCCTGCCAGAGCTCTTCTGCAAAGTGGGGAACTATCGGTGAGAGCAGCAGCACGACGGTGTCCATGGCAAGACGCATGGTCGCCAACGTCGTGGCGGATGCTTCGCCCGGCTCGAAAGCCGCCATCGTGTTGAAGAGTTCCATGACGGCACTGATCGCTGTGTTAAAATGGAACCGGTCTTCGATATCTCTCGTAACGCGCTGAATGGTTTCGTGGATCTTGCGGTGCAGCTCGCGGGCGGAAGCATCGAGTAGATCGGGCTTGCCGTCGAACGGTGACGCCGTGGTGACCATTTCGATCCAAAAGGTAAAGAATCGCCATACACGGGTCAAAAAACGGTAACCGCCCTCGACCCCCTGTTCGCTCCATTCCAAATCCCTTTCCGGCGGCGCTGCAAAAAGGCAAAACAGGCGGGTCGTGTCGGCCCCGTATTTTTCCAGGAGTACATTTGGATCGACCACGTTTTTCTTCGATTTGGACATCTTTTCGACGCGACCGATGCTCACCGATCGACCACATCTGGCACAGGACGGCGTCCCGTTTTTGTCCTCAACCTCTTCCGGCAGCAGAAAACCATGTTCGTCACAAATGAATGATTCCTTGCACACCATCCCCTGGGTCAAAAGGCGGGTAAAGGGTTCCTTGTAATCCACCAGGCCCAAGTCGCGCAGCACGCGGGTGTAGTAACGCGAATAGAGCAGGTGTAAAATCGCGTGCTCAACACCGCCGATGTACTGATCGACCGGCATCCAGTAATCCACGGCATCCCGGTCGAACATCCCCTTGGCGTAACGCGGGCTGCAGTAGCGTTCGAAATACCAGGAAGATTCGACGAAAGTGTCCATGGTATCGGTTTCACGCCGCGCATCGGCGTGACCGCATTGCGGGCAGGCAGTGCGGATAAAGCTGTCCATAACCGGCAGGGGCGAACGACCACCCTCTAATAGTTCGGCGTCTTCCGGCAGAAGCACCGGCAAAGCCGCTTCAGATTCCGGCACGATCCCGCAGTCCGGGCAGTGGATCATTGGAATCGGCGCTCCCCAGTAACGCTGGCGGGAGATGCCCCAGTCCCGCAGACGGAAGCTGACCGTCTTTTTGCCGATTCGGTGCTCTTCGAGATACTTGGCAATCTCGTTCTGAGCTCTCTTGTTTCCCATCCCGTCGAAGTGTCCCGAGTTGACAAGGATACCATCACCGACGTAGGCTTCGGTCATGCTGTCTTCGTCGAGTTCGCTATCGAGGGGCTTGACCACCACAATGATTTCCAAACCGTATTTTTTGGCAAATTCGAAATCGCGCTGATCGTGTGCCGGTACGGACATGACGGCGCCGGTACCGTATTCCATCAGGGCAAAGTTGGCGGTAAAAACCGGCATCCGCATCCGGGTCATCGGATTGAGGCAATAGGCGCCCGTAAATACCCCCTCCTTTTCGTAGCTTTCCACGGTCTTGGCGGACCGGTCCTGCAGCGCCATCCGATCGACAAATTCGGCCACTGCCTGTTCCTGAGGCGTGTTTCGAGAAAGCATGATCACCAGCGGGTGTTCGGGGGCCAGGACCATGAAAGTCGCCCCGAATACCGTGTCCGGCCGGGTTGTGAAAACGGCAACGTCGCGCTCTTTTTCATCGGCCGGATTTTCGATTTCAAATCGTATTTCGGCGCCGACGCTCTTGCCGATCCAGTTTTTCTGCATCGTGATGACTTTTTCCGGCCATCCCGGGAGTCGATCGCTATAGAGCAGAAGATCTTCGGCATAATCGGTCACGCGGAAAAACCACTGCCAGAGTTTTTTCTGTCGTACGGGATTCCCGCAGCGCCAGCACAATCCAGCCTCTACCTGCTCGTTGGCCAGCACCGTCTGGCAGGGGTCGCACCAGTTGACGAAAGACTTCTTGCGGTAGGCCATACCGCGCGCGTACATCTTCAAGAACAGCCATTGTTCCCAACGATAATACTCCGGCGTGCAGGTGGCGATCTCACGGTCCCAGTCGTAGCTGAACCCCATGCGTTTCAATTGCTTGCGCATGGTGGCGATATTGTCATAGGTCCAGCGGGCCGGGTGGCTCTTGTTGGCGATGGCGGCATTTTCAGCCGGCATGCCGAAGGCATCCCACCCCATGGGGTGCAGCACGTTGTAACCGCGCATCCGCATGTACCGGGCCACGACATCACCGATAGTGTAGTTGCGCACGTGGCCCATATGGATCTTACCGGAAGGATAAGGAAACATTTCCAACAGGTAGTATTTCTTACGTTGGGGTTCTTCCTTTACTCTAAACAGACGGTTATCGGCCCAGTATTCTTGCCACTTGGCCTCAATGGTTTGCGGGTCGTATTTTTCATCCAACATGTATCGTTTCCTCGCATCATCAAAAACAGCTAAAGGTACTTTAGCGCACAAGGTGATGATATTTTTAAGTGAGCCCTCACATGCCGCGCATCGGCCAAGGTGCCTATCGGCCAAACGATCGGTGTTGTTTCATGCCACACTATAGGCCAAATATCAAGGTTGAGCCGCATATTATTCCCTAAAAATCGTTTGACTTGTCCGCTGCAATTTCATAATCTACATGTTTAAAAATTTAACCTGTTCCGGCGATATGCCATTTATGGCGCCTGGTATTGAGGGCACATGCACAGACCCGTCGCAGCATGTTTCCCCCCAACCATCGCAACGGGAAGGCTGATATCCAATCCATATCCCGCCCCCCACAATCCAGAAATTGACGCAAATAAACGATGATGCAAGGTAACGAGACAGCAATGAACAGCAAGATTCTGATAAATGCCGTTGACCACGAAGAATGCCGGATCGCAAAGGTTACCGACAGCAAGTTGGAGGAGTTTCACATCGAAAGCGCTTCGCGGGAAATAACCCAAGGCAATATCTACAAAGGGATCATCACCCGCCTCGAGCCCAGTCTTCAGGCGGTTTTTGTCGACTACGGCGCCGAACGCCACGGGTTTCTGCAGAAAAACGACATCCACCGAGATTATTTTCATGACAGCCCCAACGGAGATCTGTCCCTGAACACGATCGTGAAAAGGGGCCAGGAGGTTCTCGTCCAGATCACCAAAGATCCGATTGCCCAGAAAGGGGCGATGCTGAGCACTTTCATTTCCCTGCCGGGACGTTATCTGGTGCTGATGCCGGGCAGCGACTCCCGCGGCATATCCCGCAAGATCGAAGACGAAGAAGAACGCCAGCGGCTCAAAGAGATTATCAACAGCCTCAAACTGCCGGAGGGTTTCGGCGTGATCGTGCGCACGGCCGGTGCGGACTGCAACAAAACCCAACTCAGCAAAGATCTCAACTACCTGATGCGCCTTTGGGAGAACATCAAGGCCAGCGTCGGTCAGGAGCAGGCCCCGGCCCTACTCTACAAGGAACGCAACCTGGTATTGCGCTCCATCCGTGATTCTTTCAACGCCGATATAACGGAAATTTTAATCGACGATGCGCCGGTGTTCTATGAGGTCAAAAATTTCATCAAAATCATCTCCCCCAAGCACTTGAAAATCGTAAAACTCTACAAAGGCGACCGGCCGCTGTTCACGAAATTCCAGCTCGAAAATCAGATCGCATCGATTTTCGACAACCGGGTGCCGCTTGTGTCAGGTGGTTCCATCGTCATCGAACAAACCGAAGCCCTGGTGGCCATCGATGTCAACTCCGGCAAAGCGACCCAGAAAAAGTCGATCGAAGAAACGGCCTTTCAGACCAACTTGGAAGCCGCTGAAGAAATTGCCCGTCAATTGAGATTGCGGGACCTCGGCGGTCTGATCGTCATTGATTTCATCGATATGAAGGAAATAAGGCGCCGGGCTGAAATCGAACGCGCCATGAAAACATTCATCAAGTTGGACAAGGCCCGCATCAAAGTCGGCCGCATCAGTGGATTTGGCCTTATGCAGATGTCGCGACAACGCATCCGGCCCTCGATAGAATTCAGCAGCTACGTCCCATGCCCAAACTGCCAAGGCAAGGGCGTCACACCCTCCACTGAGACCCTGGTGCTGAGTTTCCTGCGCAAACTGCGCTTGGAAACGTTGAAGGGCGATGTAACCAGCGTCAAAGGTGTGGTGCCGCCAGAGGTTGCGAAGTACCTGCTGAACAGAAAGAAAAAAGAAATCCTGGATCTCGAGATGCGACGCAACCTCAATATTGTCATCGAGGGAGACGGCACTATGGCACCCGGCGACTGCGCCATTCTCTGCAGCTGAGACGACTCCGGCGGCATTGAACACAGTACGCCTTAAAAAGGCCCTCAACTGATCCTGAACGCCTTCTGCCGTCTCGATACCCGGCCAAACGACCGTCACGGTTGACACCCCGGCCCGGGTACTGTATCAGAAAGGCGCCTTATAGAGCACTGAGGGCTCACCCAATAATTAAATGAAGCCGCGTTCACAGTGACCGCGGCTCAACCGTACACGGGTCTGCCGATAAGGAGCAACGGCAGGAAACCGCTTAATTTGCGTGTCAACGCAGCAAGGAGGTCCGATCTTGTTTGGAATCGCTTATGCAATGGGTCAAGGCGGCGGAGCCGCCGGTAACGGAGCAGCAGGATTCACCGGCTTTATACCGTTGATCCTGATGTTCGTCATCTTCTATTTTCTGTTGATTCGCCCCCAACAGAAGAAAACAAAAGAGCACCGCGAGATGATCGCCTCTCTGAAGAAGGGCGACCGTATCATTACCAGTGGCGGCATTTACGGCCGCATTACGGGATTGGACGATTCGACACTGACAGTCGAGATTGCGGACAAGGTCCGCGTCAAGGTTGCCCGTGGGAATGTCGGCGGCAAGATACAAGCTGCATCGCAGGAACCGATTGACAAAAAGACCTGAACCCGGCTGCCGGTCAATCCGAAACAGCGTCCCTCTTCGGATTCTCGGCCAAAACCGATCGAGTTCCGGTTCGAAAATGCGTAATTTACGCGACGCCGAGGAAGACAAGAAGTGACGCGGGGGCGCATGCGAACAAGGCGCACCGGCAATATCGCAGACCTGCCACGCCTTCGGTCACGCCGCAGGCTTAATTGACGCCGGTATTGCCGACGAGGTTCTGGATCGGGGTCACCCGGACCAATTGCTGCCTTGCTTCGGTGCGTTAGAATATAGGATCGATCAGCAACCGGTCGAGGATGCGCTATCATGTGCCTCTAACAAAGATTTTTTGCGCCGATCAGGGCCGCCTTCACGATAGGTTGCTTTCTATTTGCACATCGATGAAGAATAATTTGGTTTCACGCCGTCAGTGGTTTTTTGTACATCCTACACAGAAAGGAACGGATTGTTGAAGAATTTTTCCTGGAAGTGGATATTGGTTCTTTCAGTCATCTTGATTGCGGTGGTCTACCTACTGCCGTCGATAGCGCCCGGCGTGTGGCCGCACAAGAAGATAAACCTCGGCCTGGACCTCCAGGGGGGCATGCATCTGGCGCTCGAAGTCGACACGGAGAAAGCCGTCGAAAACAATATCGAACGGATCGGCCAGGAGCTGCGGACCTTCATGAAAAAAGAGCGTATCCGTCAAATCGGCCTGAGCATTCCGGGAGGCACTAAAATCGAGGTCAAGCTGCCGGACAAGGAAAACCTCGACAAGTTCGATGCTCTCCTCAACAAAGAGTACCGTGGGCTCGAAACGACCCGTCAAAGCGAGGGAGAGGCCACCACGGTCACCCTGCGCCTGCCGCAATCCGAGATCGATCACATCAAAGACCTCGCCGTCCGGCAGGCCCTCGAAACCATCCGCAACCGTATCGACCAGTTCGGTGTCAGCGAACCGGACATCCGGCGACAAGGGGAAAACCGTATTCTCGTACAGTTGCCCGGGGTCAAAGAAACCGAACGGGCCAAAGACCTGATCGGTAAAACCGCCCTGCTGGAATTCAAACTCGTGGATGAAGACAATGACGTCAATGCCGCGCTCAAGGGCAGCGTGCCCCGAGACGACGAGATCCTGTACCAGTACGAACTTGATCCTAAAACCGGTCAAAGAATCAACCAGGTGCCGTACCTGCTGAAAAAAAGGACGTTGCTGACCGGTGCCCAATTGACCGATGCCCGCGTTCAGATCGACAGCCAGTACAATGAGCCTTATGTATCGATATCATTCGATAAAAAAGGTGCCCGGATCTTCGAGAAGGTCACAGAAGAAAACGTAAAAAAACGCCTTGCCATTGTGCTTGACAACCGGGTCTACTCGGCCCCGGTAATACAGGAAAAAATACCCGGTGGCCAAGCCCGCATCACCGGTCGCTTCAGCGCCGATGAGGCCAATGACCTGGCCATCGCCCTGCGCGCCGGCGCCCTGCCGGCCCCGGTCAGAATTCTGGAGGAAAGGACCGTCGGACCTTCTCTCGGTTCGGATTCGATTCGCCAAGGCCTGATATCGATGTGTATCGGCGGCATTCTCGTGGTGCTTTTCATGGCCGTTTATTACAAGGCCGCCGGCCTGATCGCCGACATTGCCCTGCTACTCAATATCCTGCTGATCGGCGGCGGTTTGGCTGCCTTCCAGGCGACTCTCACGCTACCGGGCATCGCCGGCATAATTCTGACCATCGGTATGGCCGTGGATGCCAACGTGCTGATATTCGAACGTATCCGCGAAGAACTCAACCTCGGGAAAACGGTGCGGGCTGCGGTGGATGCCGGTTACGACCGCGCCACCCTGACCATCTTGGACGCCAACGTCACCACGCTGATTGCCGCCGTGGTCCTTTTCCAGTTCGGAACCGGCCCGGTGAAGGGGTTTGCCGTGACCCTGAGCCTGGGCGTGATCGCCAGTCTGTTTACGGCACTCATTTTGACCCGGCAGATTTTCGACTTCCTGTTGCTGGGACGCAGCCTGAAGCACTTGAGCATCTGATTTCACGGAGGCGAAGCGCCGATCGACCCGAAGCCGCAACCGCCAAACAGAACCTGCGCTCATTTTTTACTCTTAGAGAGGGACCCTTGATGCAGTTCATAAAACCGGATATCAACATCAACTTTATCGGGGTGCGTAAAGTTGCTTATAGCGCATCGCTGGCCATGATCCTGATCAGCATCGCCTCACTCGTCTTTCAGGGTGGACCGGATTACGGAATTGATTTTGCGGGCGGAACGGTGATTCAGGTCAAATTCTCATCCCCGGTGGGTATCGATGCCGTCAAATCGGGCCTGGCCGACAGCGGTATCGAACAACCGTCGGTGCAACGATTCGGTGAGAAAAGCGAAAACGAATTTCTGATCCGAACGCAAGGCCTCACCGAAACCTCCGAAGGGTTCACGACACACCTTCAGGATAAACTGAAGTCTGCCACCGGCAGTGACGTTGAAATCCGGCGGGTCGAGATGGTGGGACCTCAAGTCGGAAAAGACCTGAGGGAAAAAGCCCTTCTGGCGATGTTCTATGCGCTGCTCTTCATCACAATTTACATCTCCGGACGCTTCGAGTTCAAATGGATGATCAGCGGCATTATGGCGGCCGCCCTGGCGGGGGCGTTGTATGTCTTCCAACTGTTTCACGTCAGCGTCCCTTTTTTAATGGCCGCAGCCCTGGTGGTCGCTTTGCTTCTGTTTTGGGTTTTGCAACTCAGATACGCCATGGGGGCAATCGTGGCCCTGATTCACGACGTCACCATAACTGTTGGGATTTTTTCGATCTTCGGCAAAGAGTTCACCCTGCCCATCATTGCCGCCCTGCTGACCATCATCGGCTATTCGCTCAACGACACCATCATCGTGTTCGATCGCATTCGTGAAAACCTGCGCAAGCACCACAGGCAATCTCTTGGCTTCATCATCAACCGCAGCGTAAACGAGACCCTCAGTCGTACCATATTGACTTCGGGGACCACTCTTGTCGTGGTGGCCGCGCTCTTTTTTTCGGCACTTACTCTTCGATTTACGTGGCCAGTCCCATTCTGCTGGCCTGGCAGCGTTCGAAGAAGTGACCATGACGGAGAAAGGTCGGAAAATCGCACCGGGTGCCGGTTTGCACCACCTTGATGATGAGGATCGCGACCGGGGCGCGACGAATCCCGTCCCAATTAAGGATACCGGTGCAGCAGAAGCGCTCTTGCCTTGGTTTCTTTTGAAAAGTGTGCCGGGTATCGGCAACCATCTTTTCAAACGACTTATCGATCACTTTGGTTCTCCGGAGAGGGCTCTCCAAGCCGCAGAACAGGATTTGCAGGTTATCGAGGGCATGAACCGGCCACTGGTTCGCCGCATGAAAACCCACCGGATTCAGCCCTCGGTGCGGCAGGATATGGTCCTTGCCGCACAAAAGGGCGTTCGGATCGTTACCATGAACGATCCGGACTATCCGGCACTGCTGCTTCAGATACCCGATCCGCCCCCCTTTCTCTACGTCCGCGGCACACTGGAATCTCAGTGCAAGGCCGTTGCCGTTGTGGGATCGCGCATCGCCACCCGCTACGGGCTCTCGATGGCCGCACGTCTTAGCGCCGAACTGGCGGCTTGCGGGATAACAGTCGTCAGCGGCATGGCGCGCGGGATCGACACCGCCGCCCACGAAGGCGCTCTTCAATCCGGCGGGCGCACGGTAGCCGTCCTCGGCAGTGGTATGGAAGAAGTGTATCCGGCTGAAAACCGGAAACTGTTTCAATCGATCGTCCGCAATGGCGCCGTGCTGTCCGAGTTCCCGATGCTGACCAAACCTGAGCCGCATAACTTTCCGATACCAACCCGGATCATTTGTGGAAAGTCTTACTGTACGGTGATCTACGAGGCCTCAAATTAAACCGGTTCGGTTATAACGGCCCGTTTGGCCGCCGAACAGAACCGAGAGGTCTTTGCCGTGCCGGGCAGTGTCCAGTCATTCAAAAGCATCGGCACCCATACCCTGATCAAGCAAGGTGCCAAGCTGGTCGAAAACGCGCAGGATGTTCTTGAGGAGATCGCCGGCCCGCTCTTCGAAGGCACGCGACCGGCCGATCACTACCCGGCTATAAAGAAGGAGCCGCCCGCTCTCACAACTGAAGAAGCCATCGTGTGCGGCGCCCTGGAACCTTATCCGGTCCATATAGACGATCTGGGGCGCAAATTGTCCATGGCGCCCGGCAAACTGGCGAGCATCCTGCTGCAACTGGAACTGAATGGTTTTGTCGAACAATCCCCGGGCAATTATTTCGCAAGAGTTGACGACGCCATGTTCAGGCGTCATCATTAGAGGGTTTTTGATCTTATTGGAGATTTGGAAATTGTCATTTGGAATTTATTTGTATTTTGGTGCTTGTATTTTGGCATTTGGCATTATTTTAGGCGGGCGGACAAGCCCTACCCAACATCCGATACCGCTTGACACATTTGATTATTAACTTTTATCTTTTTGCGAGGTTCAGCAGTGACCAAACCCCTGCTCGTCGTCGAATCACCGACAAAAGTCAAAACCCTTAAAAAATATCTCGGCAAAAATTTCAACATTGCCGCTACTGTCGGGCATCTTAAAGACCTGCCCGCCAAAGAAATGGGTATCGACGTCGAAAACGGCTTCAAACCCGACTATCACAGTATTCCCGGTAAACAGCGCGTCATCAAAGGGCTGAGACAATCGGCCAGGGACACCAGCGACGTCTACCTGGCCCCGGACCCTGACCGCGAGGGAGAGGCAATTGCGTGGCACGCCGCCGAAATCCTGAAGAAAAAGGGACGTAAATTTTATCGGGTTCTCTTTCACGAACTTACCGAAAACGCCATCCGGGAAGCGATCGCAACGCCGCAAGATCTCGATCACAACAAATACGAAGCCCAGCAAGCCCGCCGCATACTCGACCGTCTTGTCGGATACCTCATCTCTCCGCTCCTGTGGCGCAAGGTCAAGGGCGGCCTCAGCGCCGGGCGGGTGCAGTCCGTAGCGCTGCGAATCATCTGTGAGAGAGAACGCGCCATTCAGGCCTTCGAACCCGTGGAATACTGGTCGATTACCGCCCACCTGGAGGGTGACACGCCGCCGGCTTTTACCGCCAAACTGGTGAAGAAAAAGGATAAAAAAATCACCATCTCCGATGGGGAGACGACTGAGAAAATTCTAAAGGGACTCGAGGACCGGCAGTATGTCGTCGATACGGTTAAGAAGAAAGTCACCAAGCGTAACCCGCTACCGCCCTTTACAACCAGTAAACTGCAACAGGAGGCGATCCGGAAGCTTCGGTTCTCAGCCAAGAAAACCATGCTCATTGCCCAGCAGCTATACGAAGGGGTCGAATTGGGTCCCGGTGAATCGGTCGGACTGATCACCTATATGCGCACCGATTCGACCCGCATTGCTATGGAAGCCGCGGTCGAAGCCCTAAATCTTATCCGCGAGCAGTTCGGTCCGGATTATGCCCTCGAAAAACCGCGCTTTTTCAAAAACAAAAAGAAAGTTCAAGACGCACACGAGTCCATACGTCCGACCTCGGTTTTCAATACACCTGAAAAGATCGCCGCCTACCTCTCACCCGATCAACTGGCTCTCTACCGCTTGATCTGGCAGCGCTTCATTGCATCACAGATGCAACCGGCCCTGATCAACAACGTCTCGGCATCGATTCTGGCCGGAGATTACGGATTCAGTGCCACCGGCTCGACGATCAAATTTGCGGGTTTCATGAAACTCTACCTGTCAGCCGAAGACGAACAAGGCGGCGCCCGGCAGGAACTGAGCCTGCCCGAGCTCACCCGCGGGATGGTTTTGGCGCTTGTGAAGCTGGACCCCAAACAGCATTTTACGCAGCCGCCGCCCCGCTTTTCTGAAGCATCGCTGGTCAAAGAGCTCGAAGAAAACGGCATCGGTCGACCCAGCACCTATGCCACCATCTTATCCACCATTCGTGATAAGGGCTACGTCCAGTGGACCAAGGGCTATTTTCATCCCAGTGAACTCGGTTTTATCGTCAACGACCTTCTGGTGGAAAACTTTCCTGAAATCTTCGACGTCGAATTCACCGCCCGGATGGAGGACGACCTGGACCGGGTCGAGTCTTCCGAAATCGGCTCTCTTGAGATTCTCACCCGTTTTTATAATCCGTTCAAGTCGAAGCTGGACGTTGCCGGAGAAAAGATGCTCAGCGTCAAGGGGGTCGGCGTTCCCACCGGCCTCGCATGCCCCCAGTGTGGCAAGCCCTTGCACATCAAGGTCGGCAAAAACGGCCATTTTTTGGCCTGCAGCGGTTATCCCGACTGCAACTACTCCCGCGACTACATCCGAGATGAGAAAGGTCGCATCCAGCCCGTCGAGGCGGCAACCAAAGAGGTCACCGATAAAACCTGTGAAAAGTGCGGCCGCCCGATGGTGATCAAGCGCGGCCGCTACGGTGAGTTCATGGCCTGCAGCGGCTATCCCGACTGTAAACAAACGCTCTCGCTGAATCCCAACGGATCCGGCAAGCCAACCGGCGTCAACTGTCCGGTTAAGGGCTGCGACGGCGAAGTGATTGAAAAGGCATCCCGGCGCGGCAAAATATTTTACGGCTGCAACCGTTTTCCCAACTGTGATTTCGCCACCTGGGACAAACCGGTGAACAAAGTCTGTCCGGAATGCGGCGCCGGTTTCATGGTCATAAAAACGACTAAAAAAGAGGGCTCCTTCCTGGCCTGTTTGAACCAGGAATGCGGACACCGGGAGAGCTTCGCCGGGTTGGACCACGCCTCAGACACCAATTAGTTTCCGTCCAGAATCGGCCCTTTTCCGCAATTTGACAATAAATATAAAATCTATTGACAACGGCCACAACGCCTGTTAGGTTTTGCCAAAAATCGAAAGCGTCATGATGAACCTGTTCGCCATCAACATCCTTATTGGCCTTATTCTTCTCCTCGTAGGAGAGATAATTCTCTGCTGCGGGGACAAGGGGTTGATAATGGCGAAGTAGCTCCACCCCAAACCCAACAATCCGTTATCAGCCCCGGGCTGGTAACGGATATTTTTTGCTGGCCAAGACCGACATTCGCCATGTCCTGGTCCGACACGAGCAGGGTGCCGTTCACGCTGCGGATGGTTACGCCCGCGCGGGGAAGTGCGTCGGTGTTTGTCTGGTGACCTCGGGTCCCGGCGCCACCAACACGGTCACCGGTATCGCCTCGGCCTTCATGGATTCCATACCCATTGTCGTCATCAGCGGTCAAGTACCCACCCACCTTATCGGTAACGACGCTTTTCAAGAAGTCGACATTGTCGGGATCACGCGTCCATGCACGAAGCACAACTACCTGGTCAAGCGCGTCGAAGACCTGGCCCGAACGGTCAAGGAGGCCTTTCATATTGCCCGCTCGGGTCGCCCCGGACCCGTTCTGATTGATCTTCCCAAAGATATCGCCAATAAATGCACTGGCTACAACGGCCAGACGCCGGTCAATCTGAAATCATACCACCCGACCTATGCTCCCAATACGAAACAACTGCAGAAAGTCTGCACGTTGATAGAATCTGCCGAGCGCCCGGTGATTTTTGCCGGCGGCGGCATTATCCTGTCAAAGGCCGCCGGCGACCTCACGGAGTTTGCGCGCAAAACCAAGACTCCGGTCACGACCTCCCTGATGGGACTCGGGGCCTTCCCGGCCACCGACCCCCTATGGCTGGGAATGATCGGCATGCACGGCACGTATCGGGCCAACATGAGCACCGGCAACTGCGACCTTTTGATCGCCATCGGGGTGAGGTTCGACGACCGCGTCACCGGCAGGACCGACGCCTTCGCGTCTCAGGCCAAAATCGTACACATCGACATCGACCCGACCTCTATCCGTAAGAACATACCGGTGAGCATACCGGTGGTGGGCGACTGCAAGGCCAGTCTGCATCAGCTCAACGGCCTGCTCGAAAAGATCGACCTGAAAGACACCGAGCGGCGTCGGCAACCATGGTTGGATCTTATCGAGCAATGGAAGGACACCAGTCCCCTGGCCTATGAGCAGAAAGAGACCATCAAACCGCAATACGTGGTCGAAAAACTCTATGAATTGACCAGCGGCAAGGCCATCATCACTACCGAAGTCGGTCAAAATCAGATGTGGGCCGCCCAGTATTATCATTTCGACCAGCCCAGTCATTTCATCACTTCCGGCGGTCTGGGCTGCATGGGCTTCGGACTGCCGGCCGCTATCGGAGCCCAAATGGCCTGTCCCGACAAGCTTGTCGTCGATGTGGCCGGAGACGGCAGCATCCAGATGAATATTCAGGAAATGGCCACGGCCGTCCAGTATTGCCTGCCCGTGAAAGTGGTTATCCTGAACAACGGCTACCTCGGCATGGTTCGCCAATGGCAGGAACTCTTTTACGAAAAGCGGTATGCCTGCACCTGCATGGAGCACGCGCCTGATTTCGTCAAACTGGCAGAAGCATACGGTGCCGTCGGCCTGCGCGCCACCCGGCCGGCAGAGGTCGAAGCGGTCCTTAGAGAGGGCCTTACCGTTCAGAGGCCGGTCATCATGGACTTTGCGGTAGAAAAAGAAGAAAGCGTCTACCCGATGGTGCCGGCCGGTGCGCCGATTACTGAAATGCTGTTGGTTTGATCTGTTGCGCCGGTTGAGCCGGTTATGCCCGTTGAGCCGGTTTCGGAGGTTGGTAATAAGGCCTTCTATCAGGCAAAGTTAACTGGGAATTCATTTAGAAGAGTGACAAAAGCGGTACAAGCAGCTTAGTTTTTTAACGGGCTCAACGGAGACACATGAACGAAGAAAAACATATTTTCACCATGCTGGTCGACAACGAACCAGGGGTTTTGTCACGAGTGGTCGGTCTGTTCAGCGGTCGCGGTTTCAACATCGACAGCCTCGTTGTGGCCGAAACCATGGACCCGAAAATCTCACGCATCACGATCGTAACTAAGGCCGACAAGCCGGTCCTCGAACAGATCGAAAAACAGCTCAACAAGCTGATCAACGTGATCAAAATCCGCGATCTCACCGGCCCGGAGGCCGTCAAACGGGAAATGGCCCTTATCTGCGTCAACGCCGCTTCCGGTCACCGCGCTGAAATTCTGCGGATTGTCGACATCTTTCGCTGCAAGGTCGTCGACGTCGGCCTTGAGCATTACATTATTGAAGTCACAGGTGATGCCGGTAAGATCGCCGCCTTGGTCAAATTGCTCAAGCCGATCGGAATCAAGAAGATCGCGCGCACGGGTCCACTGGCACTCAAGCGTGAGCCGAATTGAGTGGTATTCGGCGCCGCGTGGTCATCTGTGGTTGCGCGGGAAATGGACGTCTGGCCTAAGAAGTTTACCGCATTTTATTCTCAATGAAAGGAATTGGCAGAAGATGGCACAGATCGATTTTGGCGGTACGATGGAAGAAGTAACGACTTCTGAAGAATTCTCACTGCAGAAAGCCAGAGAAGTCCTGGAGCCCGAGACCGTGGCCGTGCTCGGCTATGGTGTGCAGGGGCCGGGACAGGCGCTGAACTTGCGGGACAACGGTATTCGGGTGGTCGTCGGTCAACGTGACAACAGCCCGTCGTGGGACCGCGCGGTGGCCGACGGTTTTGTTCCCGGAAAAACGCTTCTTCCTTTAGAAGAAGCGGCCCGCAAAGGCACAATCGTGCAGTACCTGCTTTCCGATGCCGGTCAGGCGGCGATGTGGCCCGAAGTCCGGGAATGTCTGAAACCGGGAAACGCGCTTTGTTTCTCGCATGGATTTTCGATTGTTTATAACGACCAGACCGGAATTGTGGCCCCCAAAGAGGTCGATGTTATTCTGGTCGCGCCCAAGGGCTCCGGACGCACCGTCCGCACTAACTTTCTCGACGGCAGCGGCATCAATTCAAGCTACGCCGTCAACCAGGATTTCACCGGCCGGGCCATCGAAAGAACACTGGCCTTGGGGATTGCCATCGGCTCGGGGTATCTTTTCCCGACGACTTTCCAAAAAGAGGTTTACAGCGACTTGACCGGTGAACGCGGCGTTTTGATGGGGTGTCTGGCGGGAGTGATGGAGGCCCAGTACAACCTGCTGCGCAAACACGGCCACAGCCCCAGCGAAGCGTTCAATGAAACCGTGGAGGAGTTGACGCAGAGTCTGATTCGATTGGTGGCCGAAAACGGTATGGATTGGATGTTCAGCAACTGCAGCACCACGGCCCAGCGGGGTGCTCTGGATTGGTCACCCCGCTTCCGAGATGCGGTGGCTCCCCTTTTCGATGAACTTTACGACAATGTCGTTTCCGGCAAGGAAACCCGGCGCGTGATCGAGGCCAACAGCGCCCCGGATTACCGTGAAAAACTTCAGCGGGAGCTGGATGTCATCCACAATTCTGAAATGTGGCGCACCGGTGCTGCGGTGCGGTCGCTGCGACCCGAAAACAGGGGGAAATAGAGCCGTCCCCAGTCCCTTTTCCTTCTTCAAAACGTCACGACAGTCGCTTCGGCGACAGGTCTTCGGGAAGGGTTTCTTTCAATCAAAGCGAAGCAAAATGGCTTCCGACTAAACGGAGAGTTCGTTATGGAACCGGTAATCTTGTACGACACCACTTTGAGAGACGGCACCCAGGGAGAAAACGTCAACTTCTCAGCCGAAGACAAACTCAAGATCGCCAAAAGACTGGATGACATCGGCATCCACTACATCGAAGGCGGCTGGCCCGGTTCCAACCCCCGTGACAAGCGGTTCTTCGACCTCGCTAAATCGACAAAATTCAAGACGGCCCGTTTGACGGCCTTTGGCGCGACGCGCAGGCCCGGCATAGAAGCCCAGGACGATTCGAATCTGGCGGCTTTGCTCGACAGCGACACATCGGCGGTCGCCATTTTCGGCAAGAGCTGGAACCTGCATGTGGAGCAGGTGCTGAACATCAGCCGGGATGAAAACCTGGCCATGATCGCCGAATCCGTCGCCTTTTTGAAGGCCGCCGGCCGCGAGGTAATTTACGATGCCGAGCATTTTTTCGACGGCTTCGACGAGGACCCGGAGTATGCACTGCAGTCCCTCCTTGCCGCCTTGGACAACGGGGCCGACGTCATCGTCTTGTGCGACACCAATGGCGGCACCCTGCCCTTCTCGGTCGAATCCGCAACCCGCACGGTCCGACAACGCCTGAATGAGCGCCTTTCGGAAGGCGACGGCACCAGAAAGGTTAAAATCGGCATCCACACGCACAACGACAGCGGCTTGGCGGTGGCCAACACCATTACCGCCATTCACTCGGGGGCGGTCATGGTGCAAGGCACCATCAACGGCTACGGCGAGCGCTGCGGCAATGCCGACCTCAATTCGATCATTCCGATCCTTTGCCTGAAAATGAACCGACCCTGTGTGCTGCCGGAAAACCTTTTAAAATTGAAATCACTGTCGCGGTTCGTCAGCGAGACCGCCAACCTGGTTCCGATCAACTCGCGGCCCTTCGTAGGCCGGAGTGCCTTCGCCCATAAGGGCGGCATTCACGTCAGCGCCATAACGAAGGTGCCGCGGGCCTACGAACACATCGAACCGGCGCTGGTCGGCAATCGGCGGCGGGTGCTGGTCTCCGACCTCTCGGGAAAGAGCAACGTCGAATACAAGGCCCGCGAGTTCGGCCTCGATTTAGGTGCCAATGGCTTCGACAGCCGCGAGATCGTCACGCGCATAAAGGACCTCGAAGAGCAGGGGTATCAGTTCGACGTCGCCGACGGGTCGTTCAAGATCTTGGTTCAAAAATTCACCGAACAGTTCAGGCCGCATTTTGAACTGGAATCCTTCCGGGTCACTATCGAGAAGGACAAGGATCTGCCCTGCAGCGCCCATGCCACGATCAAGATTTCGGTGGACGGCCGCACGGAAATCACCGCGGCTGAAGGTCGGGGCCCTGTGAGCGCACTGGACAATGCCCTGCGCAAAGCGCTGGATCGGTTCTTTCCGGATTTAGATGCCATGCGCCTGGTCGACTTCAAGGTCCGGGTGATCGACGGTCGGGACGGAACCGCGGCCAAGGTGCGGGTTTTTATCGAATCGCGCGATCATGAAGACATCTGGAGCACCATTGGTGTCTCCGAAGATATTATCGAAGCCAGCTGGCATGCGTTGGCCGACAGCTTTCACTACAAGCTCGCCAGAGAAATAGACCCGAAAGCCGAGGCGGCGGCGCCACGAGACGCCTCCTCCTCGAGTAACGCAGCCGCGCTGCAAAATACATAAACAGTGTTTTGAAAAGGATATCAACAATGAAAGCAGGTACCCACGCCGCAGGACAGGTTCCCGTAGCCGTCTTGCGGCCCGCCCTCGCGCCATATTTTTTACTCCGATCCTGAAGACAAAAAACTTTCTTTGGGGGTTCGCCTGTCCGGCTTGCGAAGACCCTGTTGCATCAAGAAAAAGGAGGAAAAATATGAACGCCCAAGATCGAATCATTATTTTCGACACCACTTTGAGGGACGGCGAGCAATCGCCGGGTGCCAGCATGAACGCCGGCGAAAAGCTGCGGCTGGCGATTCAGCTGGAAAAACTGGGGGTGGATGTTCTGGAAGCCGGTTTCCCGGCGGCCTCCGAAGGCGATCAGGAAGCGGTGGCCATGATCGCCGGCAAGTTGAAGAAAACAGAGGTGGCCGGCCTGGCCCGTACATCACGAAGCGATATCGATCGTGCCTGGCAGGCCGTTCGCCATGCCGCTAAACCCCGCATCCACACCTTCATCGCCACATCCGACATTCATCTCGAATACAAGCTGAAGATGTCGCGCGATGCGGTTCTCGAGCGGGCCGTTGACGCGGTCAAGTATGCGAAGTCGTTCACGGACAACGTCGAATTTTCAGCTGAGGACGGCTCCCGCAGTGACCGTGATTTCCTGTGCCGCGTTTTCGAGGCCGCTATTGCCGCCGGTGCCACCACCGTCAATCTCCCCGACACGGTCGGCTATGCCGTACCGGAAGAATTCTCCGATCTGGTTCGCTACATTATCGGCCACACGCCCAACATCGGCCGGGCCGTGCTGAGCATTCACTGCCACAACGACCTCGGACTGGCCACGGCCAACACACTGGCGGCCATCCGTGCCGGTGCCAGGCAGGCCGAAGTGACCCTCAACGGTATCGGCGAGCGGGCCGGCAACACGTCGCTGGAGGAAGTGGTCATGGCCCTTCGCACCCGGCGTAATTTTCTGCCGGTCAACACCGGGATAAGGACCGAATACATCTACCAAACGAGCCGCCTGGTCAGCATGATCACCGGCATCATGGTTCAGCCCAACAAGGCCATCGTCGGGGCCAATGCGTTTTCGCACGAAGCTGGCATCCACCAGGACGGTGTGCTGAAAAATCCCATGACCTACGAGATCATGCGGCCCGAAACCATCGGCCTGAGCGCAAACAAGCTGGTCTTGGGCAAGCACTCTGGCCGCCACGCGCTGAGAGACCACTTGAAGGACCTGGGATATGACCTCTCGGATGAAGAGCTGGATCTGGTCTTCAAGAGATTCAAGGAACTGGCCGACAAGAAGAAACACGTCGTCGACGAAGACCTGGAAGTGATCATCACAGAAGGCATCCTGCGCACCAAAGACATCTTTCAGCTGGAATACCTCCACGTCACCTGCGGCACGACGGTGCTGCCGATGGCCAGCGTCAAACTCGCCATCAACGGCCGCAGCGTCCAGGGGGCCGGGTACGGCAACGGTCCCATCGATGCGGCCTTCAACACGATCGCCAAACTGACCGGCACCGA
>JARROL010000081.1:0-9378 GCA_037383965.1 Desulfobacterales bacterium
CCGGCGCGCTCTACAATTTTGTCTGGCACGAGTTCTGCGATTGGTACCTGGAGGCGATCAAACCGGTGCTATACGACAAGCGCGGGGCGGGCCAGAAGTCGGCGACTCTGGTGGTGCTCCGGCGGGTGCTGGGTGACACCCTGATTCTACTGCATCCGTTCATTCCCTTTGTCACCGAAGAAATCTGGCACAAGTTGCCAGGGGCCGAGGGTTCGCTCATGCGCGCCGTCCACCCTTTGGATGATACCCGGTCGGCTGCACTCGTCCACGACCATGACGCCGAATCGCAAATGAAATTGATCACGGACATCATCACCGGCGTTCGCAACATCCGCGGTGAGATGGATCTGCCGCCGGCCCTGGAGCTGACGGTCGAACTGCAGTCCGAAGACAAAAAGGTGCGCACCACGGTCGCAGAGCACCGGGACATAATTCTCAGTCTAGCCAGGGTAAAGGGCCTGAGCATCGTGGAGCCGGGAAAAAAACCGGCCTCTGCCGCAACGACGATCATCGAGGGCGGCACGCTTTTCGTTCCACTGGAAGGCATCATCGATTTTGAGAAAGAAGCCGAGCGGCTGCAGAAAAGAATCAACAAGGTCAACGCCGACCTGCTGCCGGTCGTCAAAAAGCTGAACAACGAGGACTTTCTGAAAAAAGCCCCGGCTGACGTCGTGGCCGGTGCGAGGGAAAAACAGGATCTATTGCATCTGACCCTCCGGAAACTCGAATCGACGCTCACGAAGGTGAGGGAACTGGCGAAGTAGTATCCATATGAACACCATCGACAAACTGATCGACCTGGCCCTGGAGGAAGACATCGGTGCCGGGGATGTGACCACCGATAATCTGGTTCCACCCGAAGCAGGGGGCAGCGGCCAAGTCGTTGCCAAAGAGGCGCTGGTGCTGGCCGGGCTCGATGTCGCCCGCAAAGTTTTCGAACGTCTGGACCCCGACATTGCCTGGCAGCCCCACCGCTCGGACGGTGACGCCGTTGACGCCGGCACCCCGGTTTTGACGGTGTCGGGAAAGCTGCAGGCTCTGCTGAAGGGGGAGCGGGTGGCGCTCAATTTCCTGCAGCGCCTCTCCGGTGTCGCCACCCTCGTGCGCACCTACACCGCCAAAATCCCTGGCGGCGGCGCTCGCTTGGTCGACACCCGCAAGACCACGCCCGGATGGCGGGCGCTCGAAAAATATGCCGTTCGCGTCGGCGGGGCGGGCAACCACCGCATGGGCCTTTATGACGGGGTCTTGATCAAGGACAACCACATCGCGGTCTGCGGCGGCGTGGCGCCGGCCGTCGCACGGATCCGCGACCGGATATCCCATCTGATGAAAATCGAAATCGAGGTCGCCACTCTCGAGCAGGTCCGCGAAGCCCTTGCGGCCGGTGTCGAGGTCATCATGCTCGACAACATGGAAATCGATCAGATCCGGAAAGCAGTGGCCCTGATCGATGGAAAAGCCGTGATCGAGGTCTCCGGCAATGTCACCGACGCCCGGCTCACAAGGCTGGCCCTGGCCGGTGCCGACATCATTTCCGTGGGCGCTCTCACCCATTCGGCGCGTTGTGTCGACTTGAGCATGCGCATTACCGGAACCGACGCCTGACGACAATCACGACTGATAACAGATGATACCGATTCGCGACACCATCCCCACCCGACACCGTCCGGTTGTTAACCTCACGCTGATCGGCATCAATGCGGTGGTGTTCCTGGTGCAGATGGCCCAAGGGCCGGGGTTGGACCGCTTCGTCTTTGAATATGGCCTGGTGCCGGCCCGTTTTTCGGATCCCCGAATAGCGGCCTACTTTTCACCGGGGCAGCAGCTCTTCTCACTCCTCTCCTTCATGTTCCTGCACGGCAGTTTCTGGCACATCCTCGGCAACAGGTGGTCCCTTTACATTTTTGGAGACAATGTCGAAGACCGGCTCGGGCACCCGCGTTACCTGGCCTTCTACCTGATCTGCGGATTGGCTTCGGGAATCTCGCACCTGATTATCAACTGGCACTCGAATATACCGACAATCGGTGCCAGCGGGGCCATCGCCGGGGTCATGGGCGCTTACTTCATCCTGTACCCGACCTCGAAGATCCTGACCCTGATTCCGATCATCTTCATTCCTTGGTTTGTCGAAATCCCGGCCGCCTTTTTCCTCGGCCTCTGGTTTATGCTTCAGTTTCTCAGTGCCGCCGGCAGCCACGGCGCCGTCAGCGGAATCGCCTGGTGGGCTCACATCGGCGGCTTTGTTTTCGGCATTCTTTTCCTGAAACTGTTTCAACTCCTGCCGTCCACCGGAATCGCCGAAAAACTCGGCCCCGTCACCGAAAAGAAGACGACGCGTCGCCTGCAGGTCATTCGCCCCCGTGGCAGCGGCGACACCCCCGATCTGCACGGCACCATAGACATTTCAGCCCACGAAGCCTTGTCCGGTACCCGAAAAGTGGTCAACGTGCCCTGGGGATTTTACACGCGGATGCTCAAGGTGACCGTGCCGGCAGGAGTGACGGAAGGTAGTTCACTGCGTTTGAGAGGAATGGGCCGTCAATTTGAGGGCGGCGGACGCGGAGATCTGTATTTAAAGGTTCAAATACGGTAAAGAAGACGGGCCGTCAGCCGCTCGCCGTTAGCCATCTTTATGCCTTCAGAACCGCTTCATCGTCCGCCTCGAGGGCGGTTACCTGATTGCGGCCCTTCTGCTTGGAGGTATACATCGCCTTGTCTGCACGCTGAATGAACGTAGACAACTCCTCGTTTTCGGCATACTGGGTGGCACCGATGCTGATGGTGATCGAGATCTCTTTATCGGTTTCCGGTAGAAACACTTCCGATTGGACCACGTTGCGAATACGCTCGGCCACCAGCATCGCTTCTTCGCAGCTGGTCTCAGGCAAGATCACCGTAAACTCTTCGCCGCCATAGCGATAGGCGGTGTCGAGCTTGCGCAGGCAGGATTTGATCACCTGGCTGATCCGCACCAGGATCTTGTCGCCTTCAAGGTGGCCGAAGCTGTCATTGTAATTCTTGAAATTATCGATGTCCAGAAGCAGCAGGGCCAACGGGTGTTTGTAGCGGTTGAAGCGATCAACCTCGACTTCGAGCTGGCTGTAAAACGATCTCGAATTGTGAAGCTTTGTCAGACCGTCGGTAATCGCCAGGCGCTGCAACTTTTCCATCATCCGCACGCGTTCCTGGGTAAGGTCGCGCTCTTTTAGAACACGCTTCAAGCGCAGCAGCAGTTCTTCGAGTCTCACCGGTTTGATGACAAAATCGCTGGCTCCCATGTTGATCGCTTCCTCATAGGAGTAGTCGCCGCTGTATCCGGTCATGACGATGACATCGGAGTCGAAGTCCCTTTTTATGAGCTTCGTCAGTTCGAGTCCCCCCATGCCCGGTAGCATGATATCGGTGATGACCACCTGAATGTCGCTACTGATTTTTTTCAGAAGCGCCAATGCCTCTTCGGCATCCGAGGCCATGATGGAATTGTAGCCCGCCATCTGGATGAATTCGTTCATCGAATCGCGAACACCGTCCTCATCATCTACGATCAATATATTGGTATTTTTAGTCGTTAGCGGCATCGAGAGTATTTGAACAGTGAACCGGTAGGTTTTCTCTTTACCGGGGTTGACATATTTGGAAAGAATCTGATAGGTTAAATGCTTTAATTTAAATACATAGCCTCAAAGTATAGACTCAAAATTATACGGTGTCAACTCACTTTTTGAAATTATCCAATCGCCTCAGTACCTTGTACCGAGGCAGGTTAAAAGTCTAATTTTTTCTATACTCAAACAGTCTCCCGGCAATTTCACCCGCTACAGGATACCTGCCGCCCGACTCGGCACACATTGTCGCGGCAGCGGGGCGATGCAGCCGCAGACGGTTAAACAATGAACAATATCAGAAATTTCAGTATTATTGCCCATATCGACCACGGCAAGTCTACCCTCTGCGATCGCCTGATCCAGGCCACCCACATCGTTTCGGACCGGGACTTTCACGACCAGCTTCTCGATACGATGGATATCGAGCGCGAACGCGGGATCACCATCAAGAGCCAGTCCGTCTGCCTCCCCTACCGTGCCGCCGACGGCCGGGACTATCATCTCAATCTCATCGATACACCCGGCCACGTGGACTTCAGCTATGAGGTATCTCGTGCGCTGGCATCCTGCGAAGGCGCCTTGCTCCTGGTGGACGCCAGCCAGGGGGTCGAAGCCCAGACCCTGGCCAATCTCTACCTGGCCATGGAGCACGACCTCGAGATCATTCCGGTCATCAACAAAATCGATCTGCCGTCCGCCGATATCGACCGCGTAAAGAAACAGATCAACGAAGATCTGGGCCTCGATCCCGACGAGGCCCTTCTCGTCTCGGCCAAGGAAGGAACCGGCGTCACGCAGGTTCTTGAAGCGATCGTCCGGCGGCTTCCGCCGCCCAAAGGTGACCCGGAAGCCGAGTTGAAGGCCCTTATTTTCGACTCTCACTATGATTCCTACCGCGGGACGGTGGTCCACTTTCGCGTTTTTCAAGGACGGATCACCCCCGGCGACGTTATCCGGTTCATGTCCAACAATGCCGCCTACCGGGTGGAAGAAGTGGGAATTTTCCAGATCGAAATGGTGCCCCAGAAATTCCTTTCCGCCGGTCAGGTCGGTTACGCCATCGCCGGCATCAAGACCGTCAGCGACACCCGCTGCGGTGACACGATCACACTGCGAAACCGGCCGTGCGACAAGCCGATGCCCGGCTTCAAAGAGGCCAAGCCGGTGGTGTTTTCATCCATCTACCCGGTGGCATCGGATGGGTACGAAGATCTCGCCGTCGCCATCGAGAAACTCAAACTCAACGATGCTTCCCTCATTTACGAAAAAGACACGTCGGTCGCCCTCGGCTTCGGTTTCCGGTGCGGATTTTTAGGGCTGTTGCACCTGGAGGTGGTTCAGGAAAGACTGGAGCGCGAATACGACCTGTCGCTGATCCTGACGGCACCGTCGGTGCGCTACAAACTCTCAATGAACGACGGCACCGAACTGGTGATCGACAACCCCGCGCTCTATCCGGATCCGACCAGCATCAACGTCACCATGGAGCCTTTCATACGGGCCACCATCATGGTCCCGGACCGGTACATGGGGGCGGTCATGAAACTGTGTCTCGACCGGCGCGGTACCAGTGTCAATTACCAATACCTGACGAGCAGCCGGCTGGAAATGATGTTCGAGCTGCCCCTGGCCGAGGTGATCTACGACTTCTACGACAAACTCAAGTCCATCACCCAGGGTTACGGGTCCTTTGATTACGAACTGCTCGACCACCGTCAGACCGACCTCGTCAAACTCGACATACTGATCAACGGCGACCGGGTGGACGCCCTCTCACAGCTGATTCACAGGGATCGGGCCGTCGAACGGGCCCGGCTGGCCTGCGAAAAACTGCAGCAGGAAATTCCGCGGCAGATGTTTAAAATCGCCATCCAGGGCGCCATCGGCGGTAACATCATTTCTCGTAAGACGCTGTCTCCGCTGAGGAAAGACGTGACCGCCAAGTGCTATGGCGGCGACATCACCCGCAAGCGAAAATTGCTGGAAAAGCAGAAGCGCGGCAAAAAACGGATGAAAATGGTCGGTCAGGTGATGATCCCGCAGTCGGCGTTTCTGTCCGTCCTGCGAACCGACACAGATTGAGTCAGTTGGGTCGATTGAGCCCGTTTAGCCCGTTAGGCACGTTTAGTCCGTTTAGCCCCGTTTAGGCAGGATTCAGTTCCAACGCGGCGTGACTGGCAAATGTAAGTGATTTTACCAGGAAGACGTCAGTAAAGGCCGCGCTGGAAGCCTACCGGGCTTTCGCCGCCGATCCAGATGCTGGCCATCGAGCACCGGGTTGACGGCCTGACGCCGCAGACGACCGATGGGTTCATACCGGACATCGTCAAACCGGTCGACCGAATGGCCGGCACACCCATCGATCAGGTCTATATCGGTTCCTGCACCAACGGCCGCATCGAAGACCTGTGGGTGGCCGCCGAAGTGCTCAAGGGCAAGAAGGTCAACGCCGCGGTGCGCGGCATCATTTCTCCAGCCTCACCGAAGGTATACAATCATTTCAATTCATCTGCCACTGACCTTTTGTCGTCAGGTCGCGTCACCCTCAGTACGGACAAATCCCGGGGGACCGCGTTTCTTCAAACGTGGTCTGGTTTGCATTTGAAGCCCTGCGTGGTTAAATTCTAGTTTACCTTATGTCGAGTGTAACATGCAAAAATCAACTGAACCTTGCTTGCCGAAAACGGCGGTAACACCCAAAAAACCGAAAGGAGATGGTTATGGCAGCTAAGAAAATACTGATGCTTGTAGGCGACTTCGTAGAGGACTACGAGGTGATGGTACCGTTTCAGGCCCTTCAAATGGTCGGACACACGGTGCACGCCGCCTGTCCTGACAAAAAATCCGGCGAAGCCGTTCGCACGGCGGTACACGATTTCGAAGGCGACCAGACGTACAGCGAAAAGCCGGGACACAATTTCGCCCTCAATGCCAGCTTTGACGAAATCCGTGGGGAGGACTACGATGCCCTGGTCATTCCAGGCGGCCGGGCACCCGAGTACATCCGGCTCGACAAACGGGTCATCCAGATCGTGCGCCACTTCGCCGAGGCCGACAAACCGATTGCGTCCGTCTGTCACGGTGCACTGGTTCTTGCCGCGGCCGATGTCCTCAAAGGGCGCAGCTGTTCGGGCTATCCGGCGGTCGGACCGGATGTAACCGGCGCAGGCGGCGAATTCATCGACATCGCCGTTGACAAAGCCCATCGGGACGGCAACTTGGTAACGGCGCCTGCCTGGCCGGCCCATCCACAGTGGCTGGCGTCTTTCCTGGAAGTATTGGGAACGAAAATAGAGCCTTAGGACTCACCCAAGAAGTACTTACCATTTTGAACGCCGATGAATTCTGCCCGGCTTGCGGTGCGAAAACGCGGTATATTCAGATGTTCCTGCGTTTTCGCGTCCTGTCGGCCGGGCAAATCAACGCTAAAAAATTTTAAAAAAGAGATTAAGCGCGCAAACCCATAAATAATGAGAGTCAACCGGCAGTGTTGCCGGTGACGGTCAAGCCGCCTCTTGGCCGGTCCGTTTCGAATGATGACCGGTTGCCTCGTCCGCCGGGTCGGCCAGGGGTCCGTGCACGGCCGTGAATTGCCTGACACCCTCCTCCCCCATAAATCGCTTCAGCAGCCTCGGGTCCGTTTTTCTCAAATCCACCATCAACAGTCCGTCCACGACATCCGAGAATTCGCGATCGAGGTTAAAACTGATCAGGCTGCCGTTTAATTTCAAATACTGCCGCAAAAGAACCGGAATGCCCTTACCGTCCCTTTCGATCTCAGATATGAGCAGCGAGATGTCGTCGAGGTCACTGACGGCGGTGTGCAGCAGCCGGCGGGTACTCCCCTGGAACTCCCTGGTCCGAAAGGGCTTGCGGGGGGAGACAAAACGCGCCAAAGTGTCGTCGAAGCGCTTGGTCTGCAGAAAACGGACGATCAGGTTGCGGGACACGGTGTGATAATCCTTGCTGATGCTCACGGGACCGAACAGGATATTGTAGTGGGGATTGTGGGCGATGAAGGCACCGATCCCTTTCCAGAGCAGCATGAGACTGTTGAACTTTTTCTGGTATTCGGGGCGGATGAAGGAGCGTCCGAACTCAACAGATCGGTTCAGTTGTTCGAGCAGTGCCGGTTTGTAGCGGAAGAGCTGATTGGTGTACAGACCCTGAACCCCGTAGACCCTCATTATGGCGTCGGACAATCCCAACCGGTAGGCGCCGACCAGTTCGCCGGAAGCATGGTTCCAAAGAAACAAGTGCCGGTAATAGGCATCGAAACGATCAAGGTCGACGGGTTTTCCCGTACCCTCGCAGGCATCGCGGAACGTGATTTCCCGCAGGCGTCCGATCTCATTCAATATGTTCGGAATCTGTGAGGCCCGGGCCATGTAGACCGCAAAATCACCGCTGGAAATCAGTTGCTGCGCTTGCGGCAATCCCGCCAGATCTGCATGCAACGCTGCCGCTGCCACCGGCGCCATGATTGGCTGCGGCGGCAACGAGTCGGGTTTCAGCGACACGAGACGCAGTCGGTGCCGGTTTTTATCGACACCCCGATTCTTGAGGAAATGGGTCCTCAGCCTCAAAAACTCTATCAATTCCGCGTCGGTTTCGTATCTCTTCAATACCTGCCAGGGAATCGCTTTGCCCACGAATACACGGACACATCGGCCGTTTTTATTCATTAGTTCACGCGGCAAAAGGGCCGTGCGAAGTCGTGGATGCAACACTCCCAGAAGCTGGAAGAACAGGCTGTTGCGCCCCGGGAAAAATACCGGCAGCACGGCCGCCCGGGTGCGTCGGGCGATAGCCGCCACGTGCGGGCTCCAAGCCGGATCGGCCACCCGCCCCGTTTTCCATCGGAAACTGGCGACTTCACCGGCTGGAAATGTCGCCAGAACACCGCCGGCTGTCAACCACGCCAGTGCGGTTTTGATTCCTCTCAGGTTCCCCTTTACCGATCCGGGGGTGTCGAAAGGATCGACCGGTATAATCGTGTCCCCGATTCCGTCCACGCGTTTGAGAAGGTAGTTTGCCAGAATCCGAAGGTCGGATCGCACCTTCGATAGCACCGCTCCGAGGATGACGCCTTCGAGTCCGCCGAACGGATGATTGGCCACCACCACCAGCGGCCCCCGCGTCGGGATGTTGTGCAGGTCTTCCTGACTGAGGTCGTAGCCGACTCCGAGCGATGTCAAAGCACTTTGAAAAATTTCATGTGGGCCTTTGCACACATCCAATGATTCATGATATTCGGCATAGCATCGGTTCACGCGATCGAGGTGCAGGAGCGTTTCGACAGCCGACTGAATCAACGCCACCGTCCGGTGCAAGACCCCTGAATCGAATCCGAAGGTCAGATCGACCAGTTTCTGCGATTGCGGTGGCAAATCACGGTGATCACAACGATCGACACGACCTGCATTCATGACGCTGCATTCCTTTCAGGGTTTATGTAGAAACCGTGGGTAGCGTTTGACCGACCATTGAACGGAACGTAACCTCATGGCCCTGTAAAATCTGTAACCTCGTCATCCGGCCAGGTAAGGTTATAGTGCGCTGTTTTGGTTAGCAAAACGACAGGATCATGTGATAAATTGGCTAGTGCCCGTAATTTCCTTATAATTTCGATTGCATTATGTCGCCCCGAATCACCTCAGGCGTAAAGCATGATAGCCGTCAAAAACCAGCTGCATCGCATCGGACGACCGATCGTAATGATGTGTATCATACTCCTGATGGCCGCCCATATATCGCGGGCGGACCG